>JBBQUE010000061.1:0-9533 GCA_038212805.1 Bryobacterales bacterium
CATATGGAAGCGCACCACGGCAAGGATTTCCTGAGCTCCGCGCCGGTGCAACAGGTGGCGGTGCTGGACGTGATCGCCTACCGCAAAAACGATTCGCCAGAGACTGGGCCGGGCATCCGTTTCTTCGATTGGGCCCGCAAGATGGTGGTGGATGCGTATTACACCAGCCCGATCGGCGTGAAGGAAGTGGGGTTTCTGGGCAATGGCGCGATGGCGAAGTTTGAGATCCCCAAGGAAGCTCTGGATTACGCGCTACGGCGCAGTCCGGTCTAACCTTTGCCGTGGGGCGGGCAAGAATGGCTAACCTTACATGAAAATTCGTCGAGCCGTCATCACGGCGGCAGGCAAGAACCAGCGGACGCTGCCACTGCAGACGTTGATTGACCGGGATGGGACGGAAAAATCCGTTCTGCGCATCATTCTTGAAGAGGTATTGACCGCAAACATTGAGGAACTGTGCGTCGTGGTCTCGCCCGGGGACGGACCTGCGTATGCCGGGGCCGCCGGTGAGCGGGCCGGGATGATTCGGTTCATTGAGCAGAGCCAGCCGCTAGGTTACGGCCATGCCCTCTTCTGCGCGAAAGACTTCGTGAAACAGGATCCGTTCCTGCACCTGGTGGGCGACCATCTCTACGTGAACATGAGCGGCGAAACGTGCGCCCAGCAGCTTGTGAAAGTAGCGGAACAACAGGACTGCGCCGTTTCGTCGGTGCAGGCCACGCGCGAGAACTCCATCCGGCATTACGGCGCGGTGGGCGGGCAGAAGCTGGCCGGGCGTCAGGATCTCTATCGTATAGAAACCGTGATTGAGAAGCCCACGCCTACCGAGGCGGAACAGAAGTTAATCGTGGCAGGCATGCGCGCCGGGCACTATCTCTGCTTCTTTGGTATGCACGTGCTGACTCCGGCCATCATGGATTTCCTGGGCCGCCAATTGGCCCTCTCGGAAGCGCTGGCGGAACTGGCGCGGCATGAACAGTATCTGGCGCTGGAGAGCCGGGGGCGGCGCTATGACGTGGGCGTGAAATACGGCTTGCTGCGGGCCCAGTTGGCGCTAGCGTTGAGCGGCGCGGAGCGGGAAGAGGTGCTGGCGCAGTTGGTGGAAGTGCTGGCCCTGCGCGCATGAGCGAACTGGTTGGGATTATTGCCGCGCACGAACCCGCCGTGCGCAACCGGTCTCTAGATGCCTACTGCCAGGCGGCTGGCGGGGCGGCTTTGCTGGAGGAATGCGCGGCGCTCGAAGCATTCCAGCGTTCCAGCGACAACCTCTACGAACGTGTGCGGGCGCAGTTTTTCCTGTATGCGATTCACCGCTTCCACCTACCACGCAAGGCGGGGCTGGGGCACACCGGCCTGATCCCTTTCGCCGCGACAGAGAACCTGCTGAAGCGCAGGTTTGAAGAAGCCATCGAGATCCTGCTCAAATCCCAGGCGGCGCATGGGCCCAGCGAGGCAATCTCCAGCGGATTGGCCGCTGCTTATCACGGGTTGGGCTTCCAAACGCTAGCGGATCAAGTCCGGCGGAGCGTGCGGGCGGTGCGCGGCAATCAATGGATGTCGCGCATCGGCCACCCCAGCGATTATCCGCTGAAGATTCGCCGCGAGCTTTTCGAACGCAGCGGCGCGGGCCTGTACCCCATTCTGCGCGAGACCACGCCGGTGCGCATGGACTTTTCGCACAGCGGTTGGAGCGATATCTTCTTTCTGGGCATGGATTACCCGGAAGGTGCGCGTGTGTTGAATGTATCCATTGATCTGGCGGTCCATGGGTCAAACACAGGCGGCCCGCAACCGCCGGTAGAAGCGTACCTGCGCGTGATTGAAGAGCCCGTATTGCGCTTGACCAGCGTGGATCTGGGGGCCACGGCGGACGTCACCAGCTTCGACGAATTGTTCGATTTCGCGCGCGATTACCTGGGGCTTCTGAAAGCGGCCGTGATTGCTTCCGGGTTAGCTCCGGCGGCGATGGAAGGGTCATCGGAACCGCTGAGCGATCTGCTGGGGCATTTGGTGGGGCCAGGCCGCGGGATTGAGATCGCCAGCCGGGTGCGCGATATCCCCAAGGGCTCGCGGCTCGCGGTTTCGACAAACCTGTTGGCTTGCCTGATTTCAGTTTGCATGCGTGCCACTAACCAGATTCATGGGCTGACCGGGATGCTGGAAGAGAGCGACCGGCGGCTGATTGCGGCGCGCGCGATTTTGGGCGAGTGGCTGGGCGGATCCGGCGGGGGCTGGCAAGATTCCGGGGGCGTGTGGCCGGGGATGAAGCTGATCCAGGGCGTGATCGCGTCGCCCGACGACCCGGAGTTCGGCATCAGCCGGGGGCGCCTGTTGCCCGCGCACACCGTGCTCTCGCATCACGACGTTCCAGCGGAGGCGCGCCAGAAGCTACAGGATAGTTTGGTGCTGGTCCATGGTGGCATGGCGCAGGATGTGGGTCCGATTTTGGAGATGGTGACGGAGAAATACCTGCTGCGGTCGGACTTGGAATGGAAGGGCCGCAAGCAAGCGGTGGCGCTTTTGGATGACGTGCTTCGCGCGCTGCGGGAAGGCGACCTGCGTGCGTTGGGAGCGGCCACCGAACGCAATTTCTTCGGGCCCATCCAGACCATCATTCCCTGGGCCAGCAACCTGTACACGGAAACGCTGATTGAACGCATTCGCGCAGAACTGGGCCAGCAGTTCTGGGGATTTTGGATGCTGGGCGGCATGTCGGGCGGAGGCATGGGCTTTATCTTTGATCCCGCCGTGAAGGCGCACGCGCAACAGCGGCTGCAATCGATCATGCGCCAAACCAAACTACAACTGGAGTCCGCCGTACCGTTCGCCATGGAGCCGGTGGTGTACGACTTTGCCATCAACGAACGCGGCACATGCGCGGAGCTTCTACAGAACGACGCAGCCCTGATGCCGCGCGGTTATTACGATCTCTTCGTGCCCGCTCTGATGAGGATTGAGCCGCGCCTGCTGCCGCCCTGCCGCCGTGCGGAACTGGACCGCTTCGGGGCAGCCTGCCGTACCGCGCCCGAACTTGCCGGCATGATGCAGAATCTGTTTGAACGCCTGCTGCCGCAAACGGCGGAAGAGCAAAACGGCAAGGGACAGCCGCTGAAAGCGCAAATGGAGACCCTGGGTTTCGACCCGGTGCAGCATGAGCAGATTCGTGCCGATCTACGCAACGGGCGCATCGGCCTGGCCCAAAACCGGCTACCCGCTTCCACCGATATTCGAGATCTGAGGCCTGACGATTTGACGGACGCCACCGCCGGGTTAGGCGACCACCTAGCACGCATAGGGCGCGAGGCCATGGAAGCCGGAGCCGTGGCGGTAGTCACCCTGGCGGGCGGCGCGGGTTCACGCTGGACCCGGGGCGCGGGCGTAGTAAAGGCCCTGAACCCATACTGCAAGCTGGCGGGCCGGCATCGTAACTTCATCGAAACCCACCTGGCCAAGAGCCGCCGTTCGGGCCGGCTGGCAGGCGCGGCCATACCCCACATCCTTACCACCAGCTATCTGACCCATGAGCCCATCGCGAACTGGGTGAAAGAACACGCCGCGGACTATCCCGGACCGCTGCTGCTTTCCGAGGGCCGTAGCATCGGCCTGCGCATGGTGCCGATGGCGCGCGATCTGAGGTTCGCCTGGGAAGAGATGCCGCAGCAGATTCTGGACGCGCGGAAACAGAAGGTGCGCGAAAGCTTGCACACCGCTTTGATTGGATGGGCGCAGGCCGCCGGAGAGGGCAGCGACTATACTGACAACCTGCCGATGCAATGCCTTCACCCCACGGGGCATTGGTACGAGATTCCGAACATGTTGCGCAATGGCGTTTTGCACACTCTGTGGAAACGGCAGCCTCAGGTGCGCTACCTGTTGCTGCACAATATCGATACCCTGGGTGCGACCGTGGATCCCGCGCTGCTGGGCCTGCATATCGAGCGGGGATGGGGACTGACGGTGGAAGCCATCGCCCGGCAGGTGGACGATCACGGCGGCG
Organism: Bryobacterales bacterium; assembly: GCA_038212805.1. GTDB lineage: Bacteria > Acidobacteriota > Terriglobia > Bryobacterales > Bryobacteraceae > JANXQZ01. The sequence goes on from JBBQUE010000061.1 coordinate 3,998, forward strand.
GATTGGCGCGCATAGACGGACGCGTGCGCCTGATTGAAGGGCTGGCGCTGCCTTCGGAAGACGTGGAGGCATCCTTGTCGTACTACAATTCCAACACCATGTGGGTGGATATTCACCGGCTGCTGGACGTGTTCGGCTTAACGCGTACGGATCTGGACAACCAGGAGAAAGTGACCGCCGCGGTACGCCGGATGGCCGCCCGTATGCCCACCTACATCACCATTAAGGACGTGAAGAAAAGGTGGGGCAAAGGGCAGGAGGACATCTTCCCGGTGGCGCAGTTTGAAAAGCTGTGGGGCGATATGACAGCGCTGCCGGAATGGCAGTGTGGCTTCGTTTTGGCGCCGCGCGTCCGTGGCCAGCAGTTGAAGGAGCCCGCGCAGTTGGATGGATGGCTGCGGGATGGCTCGGCCGCTTACGTGGAATCGTTGGGTGACTGGCAATGAGCATGGGTATTCTCGCTGGGAAGTCCGCGATCGTGACCGGGTCCACGCGCGGGATTGGACGGGCCATCGCGCTACTATTCGCGAAAGAAGGCGCGGCTGTGGTGGTACACGGCATGGACCAGGGGCGGGCGGTGGAGACTGTTGAGGCCATCCAGCAAGCAGGCGGGCGAGCGGCCTACTGCCTGGGCGACGTGGCTGATGACGGCTTTGGCGAGCAACTGGCTTCGTTTTGCACGGCGCAATTCGGCCGCGTGGACATCCTGGTGGCGAACGCCGGAGCCGTTGGCCTGACGCCGTTGCTGGATATGACGCCCGCAATGATGCGGCGTGCGCTGGATGTTCACGTGACCGGGGCGTTTCTCACCGCCCAAGCGGCCGCGCGAGGCATGATTGCAGGCGGGAACGGCGGCCGGATATTGTTCATGGGCAGCGTTTCCAGCACGCAGGCTATGTATGGCTATGCAGCCTACAGTTCCGCGAAGGCGGGCATGGCGGCGCTGGCCCGGGTCGCAGCCATTGAACTTGCGCCCCATCAGATCACGGTAAACACCATCGCGCCCGGCCCGGTGCAGAACGAAATGATGGATCAACTCTGGGGACCTGAGCGTCTCAAGGATCGCTGCCTGGGCATACCGGCTGGGCGCTTGGCGCAACCCGAAGACGTGGCACAACTGGCGCTGTTCCTGGCATCGCCGGCGGCCGCCTACATCACCGGCCAGCAACACATATTGGATGGCGGCGCAACGGCCGCGGGGCTCTACACGCATGAGATCCACAAGCGGGCCTCGCACTCCAGCTAGACTAACTGGATATGAATCGACGCAACGCACTTCGCCTCTTCACCGCTGGCAGCGCCATGGCCGCGGTGTCTCCCATCACCGCTCAGACGCGGGGCACGGGGCCGGTAAAGATTACCGACGTGAAGACCATCATGACGCAGCCGGGCGGCGATCACCTGGTGGTGGTGAAGGTGATGACAAGCGAGCCGGGGCTTTACGGCGTAGGCTGCGCGACGCACCGGGAGCGGCCCTTGGCCGTGGTCTCCGCCATCAACGATTACCTGAAGCCTTTCGTCATCGGCAGGAACGTGGATGATATCGAGGACATTTGGCAATCGGCCTACTTGTCTTCCTACTTCCGCCAGGGCGTCACGCTGAATAACGCACTTTCCGGTATTGATGGCGCGCTGTGGGACATTATGGGCAAGCGCGCCAACCTGCCTGTGTACAAACTGCTGGGCGGCAAGATGCGCGCCGCGGCCCCGCTGTACACCCATACCTCCGCGCGCGAACTGCCGGAGTTGGAAGACCAGGTGCGCAAGGCGATGGAGGCTGGCTACCGGCACGTCCGCGTTCAGCTCGCCGTGCCAGGATTCTCGGGATACGGCGTAGCCAACCCCACCGCCGACGCGATTCTAAAGGCGCGTCCGGACGGCGTGGCGGCTTCCCCGGTCTTTGAGCCGACGCCTTACATCAACAACACCGTGAAGATGTTCGACTACTTGCGCTCAAAGATTGGCTTTGACGTGGACCTGGTCCACGACGTGCATGAACGTGTTTCGCCCACACAGGCGCTGATTCTGGCCAAGGCCGTGGAACCGTTCCGCCTCTTCTTTCTGGAAGACGCCATGGCTCCGGAAGACGTGGCATGGTTCCAACTCATGCGGCAGCAGAGTTCCACTCCCCTGGCCATGGGCGAACTGTTCGTGAACCGCAGCGAGTGGCTGCCCCTGGTGGCCAACCGCTGGATCGATTTCATCCGCTGTCATATTTCCGCGATCGGCGGGTTGACCCCGGCGCGCAAGATCGCCGCCACGTGTGAGATGTTCGGAGTCCGCACCGCATGGCATGGTCCGGCCAATGTTTCACCGATCGGGCACGCCGTGAATCTGCATCTGGATCTCGCGATTCCTAACTTCGGCATTCAGGAAGAGAACAAGTTCACGGGTCTGCTGCGCGACGTCTTCCCCGGCACTCCAGAGATTTCGAAAGGGTATCTCTATGCTAACGATCGTCCTGGATTAGGCATTGATATTGATGAGAAAGCCGCCGCCAAATATCCTTACAAAGGCGCTGGCGAGAGCCGCGGGAATGACCGGCGCATGGATGGCACCATCGTTCGGCCCTGAGTTGGCAAAAGTACTATCCGCCTGTATTTTCAGTTGATTGTACGTACACTTCAATACTCCCGGCTGCGCTAACATCGGAGTTCTCTCCTACCGGGAGGCCTTTTGAAACTTGAGCATTCCGTTCATATTTGCCTTACACTACTTTCCACCTGCTTACTTCATGGAGCTGATAACAGGCAGGTTGAATCCTACGGCAAACTAGCTTTACACTTCGAGCCAAACCAAGGTCAATATGATCCGAAGCAGGCCTTTCGCACCCGCGCCCAGGGCTATGACTTTGTCATTGGACTCAACGGGACGGCTGAGTTCCACCTGGCCGACGGCACGCACCAGGCCACCGTTGGGCTGGCGGTAGAGAACGCGCGCACGGTCCGGCCCATCGCCGCCGAGCCGCAGGAAGGACGCAGCAACTACATCCGGGGCAACAACCCGGCCAACTGGGTGCAGGGCGTCCCCCATTTCGGAGCGGTGAAACTTTCCGCTATCCGTCCCGGGATCGATCTGAAGTACCATGCCAACGGCCCGCAACTGGAATACGATTTCGAACTTGCGCCGCATGCCGACCCGCGCTTGCTCCGGCTCCGCTTCACTGTGGCGGCCGCGCCACGGCTGGAACTCGACGGTTCCGTGCACGTGAAGACGGAAGCCGGCGAACTGGTGCAGCACAAGCCGGTGGCGTGGCAGACCATTGCCGGAACCCGCCGCGAAATCGAAGCCAACTATGTGCTGAATGCGGGCGGAACCCTCCAGATCCACGTGGGCGCGTACGACCCGAACCATTCGCTTACGATTGACCCGGTCCTGAGCTATGCCACCTACTTCGGCGGCAACGGAACAGACCAGATCAACGCGATTCAAGTGGATTCGTCCGGCTTCGCCTACATTGCGGGCACCACTACCTCTTCCGATCTTCCAGCCACCAGCGGTTCCCTAAAGAATATCAATTACCGTGACATGTTTGTTGCCAAGCTCAATCCGGCGGGTACGGCGCTCAGTTACTGCACCTACGTGGGTGGCACCCTCGACGATAATGCCACGGGTCTGGCCATAGATTCACTCGGCCACGCGTACATTGTGGGCACTACCTACTCTTCAGACTTCCCAAGCATTCCCACCGCCACCATACCCGGATCCAGCCAGGTGATTTTGAAGCTAAGCCCGTCCGGACTGCTGGCCGGTTCGAAGCTGATCGCCAACGGATACAATCACAATCCAAGCTTGGCGATGGATGCGAACGCCAATCTCTACGTGGCCAGTCAAGCCACCGTCCTCACGACGACGGTAGGTGCTTATATTCGAACGCCTACAGGAACTTCATACACTCCATTTGCCGCAAAATTCGATCAAAATTTGGTTGTCCAATATGCCACTTATTTGGGCGGGACGTATTCCCCCATCGCCATCGCGGTGGATTCGTCCGGAAACGCGTACATCGCCGGAAGTGCCCGGAGTACCGACTTTACCGCGACCGCGGGCGCCTACCAAACCGTTTCCGCCGGAAATTGCGATGCCGTGTTGGTGAAGCTGAACGCCACTGGAAGCGGGCTAATTTACGCTACGTTCCTGGGTAGCGCCTCGGATGACTATAGCTCTGCCCTTGCGGTGGACGGTAGTGGAAACGCCTATCTCGCCGGACACACATCGGGAACCATACCGATCACTTCCGGCGCTTACCTGACCACAAGACCCTCCAGCTACAACGACACGCCTTTTGTGACCAAGTTGAATCCGTCGGGTACCGCACTGATTTTCTCTACTTATTTGGGAGGATCATCCCCCGTTGATCGTATCAACGCGATCATCCTCAGCGCGAATGGCATATTCCTTGCCGGATACACACAATCCTCTAACTTTCCCACCACGCCAGGCAGTCTACAGCCCAGTGCCACGATCTTTCTTCCAGAGGTTGCTTTCCTGGCGCAATTCAACCTGGCCGGAGACACCCTGGCTTATTCCACCACCTTCGGCGCCCCAGACGGACAAACCTCGGCAACCGCGCTAGTCAGCGATGGAAACGGCGGGCTTTACCTGGCAGGCGCTACCGGTTCCAATAACTTGCCCACTACGCCAAGCGCATTCCAAACGTCGCGCAGGGCCTCCCCCAGTTCCTACTATCTGAACAACGGTTTCGTCGCCAAGGTAGACATATCATCCGCTACCTTGTGCAACGCCTCTCTCTCGTCCTCGTCCTTCACAGGCGCTGCCCACGGCGATTCCGGTAGCGTCGCTTTAACGCTCAACGCCGGTTGCCCCTGGGTGGTGAACACCAGTAGCTTCATTCATGTCACCGGCCCGACCCATGGGATAGGCAGCGCTACCTTCAACTTCACGGTGGATTACAACCCCGGCACCTACGGTTCGCAAACAGGCTCCATCAACTTTAGCGCTGGTACGCTTTCCGGAATTGCACCAGTATTCACGATTTCGCAGCCTCCCTCCACCTGTTCCGACCCGGTGTTCAGTACCTCACAGGTTACTTTTGACACGGCTGGTGGCAACAGGAATGTAGCGGTTACGCTGGCGAACAATTGCGCCTGGAATGTATCGAATACGCCGCCCTGGATCACGGTTACCCAGGGCTCAGCGAGTTCCGGGCCGGGTACCTTGACCCTTTTCGCGACGCCTAATAGCTTCGGAATCCGTCAAGGATCCATTGTGTTGGCCGGCAAGGCCATCGCGATCACCCAGGCAGCCGGTGCCTGCTCGGTGTCTCTTTCCGGTTCCGCCTCCTTGGGCGGTTCGGGCGGCACGGGTATTCTTCCCATAACCGTTTCAACCCCTACCTGTGGGTGGACCGTTTATCCCCTTGTTCCTTGGATCAAAGTGATCTCCACGACGGTCCCCGGACAAGGGAACGGGAACGCGATTTTCGTCGCCGGAATCAATCCAGGGAACGTCGCCCGCACCGGTCAGCTGAATGTTGGTGACCAGTTCTTCACGGTCACGCAGAGCGCTGGATCTT
>JBBQUE010000062.1:0-9478 GCA_038212805.1 Bryobacterales bacterium
GCCATCGCGTTCACTGTAGCGAACACCGTCCGCGGCGAAAGCGAACGCACCGCCACGGCCATGGATTCCCTGCGCACCTACTCCCTGGCCGAGGCCGGCATCGACCGTGCCCTGCTTCACATTCAGTGGGGCGGAAAATACTACAAGCAACCCATGCCCGTGCTGCGCCTTCAGTTTCCGTCTGGCGAGGTGCTGGTGGAAATCATCCCGGAATCCTCGAAAATGGACGTCAACCGCGCCCTGCCGGTAGACCTGATAGCCCTGGTAGCGGCCACCGGAATTTCGCCCGACCGCGCCTCCGCGATCGCCCGCGCTATTGTGGATTGGCGCACTCTGGCCCCGGGCGGGACATTCAGCGGGTTCGACCAGTATTATCTTGGGCTGAAGCCGTCTTTTCGGGCCCGGCACGCGTCTTTGGAAGAGATCGAGGAATTAATGCTGGTGCAGGGGATGACACCCGATTTGTTTTACGGCAGATATGAACGGAACGCGCTGGGCCGCCTGTTGCCCGTGGCCGGGTTGAAGGATTGCCTGTCGGTCTACGGCGGGCTGACTGGCTTCGACGTGAATACTAGTTCCCCCGGCCTGATGCGCGGCATTGGAATTAGCGCTCCGTCGGTTGAGGGCATCGTGGCGCGGCGCCGCGCGCAGCCCATCAAATCGATGGCGGAGATAGGTCCGTTTAACGATGGCGGCCCGGGGTTCGCGAAGCTCGGGTTAGGGGTCAGCCCCATCTCTACCCTGCGGGCCACGGCGCACCTTCGTTTGCAAGACGGGCGCCTGTCGGAAGTGGAACGGTCTGTCTCCGCCATGGTTCGCTTCTTGGGGCTGGAATATAACCCGCCCTATCACGTGATGCGTTGGTATCAATGAGTACAAGCAGGAGTACCACCGGGATTAGCAAGTGGCTGGCCATCGGGACGGGCGTTGGTATTGAGATTGGGCGCGAAGATCTGGAATGCACCGTGGTCCGCGTGCGGCCCTCCGGCGTCACGATTTTAGGATCGCTGGAGATCCGGCGCTTCCGCGAACAACCCGCCGCGGAGTGGGGCGCGATCTACGGCAACTTCCTGAAGAAACTAGGACAGTCGCACCTGGCGGCCCACGTACTGCTGCCGCGCGAAGCCGTGATCGTGCGCCAGCTTTCCCTGCCGGGCGTGGCGGATAAAGATCTCGCAGCCGCGCTCCAGTTCCAGATTGATTCGCTGCACCCCTACCCGGAAGAGGATGTGGTTTCGGACTTCGCGCGCATCGGCAAAACCCCGGCGATCCTGATTGGGATCTGCCGCCGCGCGGTGGTGGATGAGTTCCATACGCTCTTCGCCGAAGCGGGCATCAAGGTCTCGGCGTTTACGTTCCCGGCGGCCAGCTTGTACTCGGCCGTGCGCTTGTTGAGCACGCCGCCCGCGGATGGATTTCTGGCCCTGGGCGAGCACAACGGCGAATGGGAAGCGTATGGCGAAAGCCCGTCACGCCCGGTGTTTTCGGCGCGGATGGATGAATCGTTCGACCGCGCGCAGTCGCTGGCCCTGGCTGAGTTGCGCCTGCCGCCGGAGACCGAAGCGCGGGCCCTACCGGACGTTTTGCCCGTCCCGGTGGCGCGTCCCGCGGAATACGATCTCAACCGGTCCGCCATTCTTTATGCAACCGCGGTGGCCGGCGCATGCCCCTGGCTGTCTCTGCCCACGAACCTGTTGCCGCCCGATCTGCGGCGCGCCAGTTCGCGCTTGATTTACGTACCCACCGCGGTGCTGGCCACGCTGGTGGTAATCACGGCCGTGATGCTGAGCGCGTATTCCAGCTATGAAGATAAGCAGTATCTGGCCAAGCTGCAAATCGAAATCCAACGCATGCAACCCAAGGCGCAGCAGTCCGCTGCTCTGGATAAACGAATCGTCACCGTGCGCAATCATACCCAGGCCTTGGATAATTTTCGCAAGCGCCTGAAAGACGACATGAACGCGATCAACGACCTGACGAATATTCTGGCGCCGCCCGCCTGGCTGAATTCGCTGCAAGTCACGCGCGATGCCATTTCCATCTCGGGCGAAGCTGACCGCGCGGAATCCCTACTGAAGATGCTCGATAGTTCGAAACAGTTCCGCCGCTCAGAGTTTATGCTGCCCATCGCGCGCGGCACCGCAGGCGAAGCGTTCAGCATCCACAGCGCCCGCGAAGGGGTAACGCCATGAACCTGAGCGAACGCGAAAAAAAGCTGGTCCAGATGCTGGGCGTGTCGTTAGTCATCACACTGATTGTCTACGTGGCCACGTCGGATTCCGGACCCACCCCGGTTCCGGGCAAGGCCGTCATGTCGGCCGGGTCGGTCGGGTCGGTCGGGTCGGTGGATCGGGCCGAGAAAATGCTAACGCGATTGCGCCTGGAAGCTGCCACCATCCCAGGCAAGCAGGCCGCGCTCAAATCCGTAACGCTGGAACTGGCGCAACGCGAGAAGGGTTTGATCAAGGGCGATACGGCTCCGCAGGCCCAGGCGCAATTGCTGCAGGTATTGCGCGAAGTGGCGCGCAACCAGTCGCCGCCCCTGGACATCCGGCAGGTGGAACTAGGCCAGGCCCAGCCCTTCGGCGATGCCTACGCCCAAGTCTCGGTCTCGGTCACGGTGGATTGCCGCATGGATCAACTGGTGAACTATCTGGCCTACCTGAGCGCCCAGCCCGAAGTGATTTCCACCGATCAGATCCGTTTTGCAAATTCGAACCCAAAGACGAAAAGCAGCCAGGTGCGGATCACCATCACGGGCTTGGTGCCGCGCAAACTGGTGCCTGAAAAGAAAGGATTGGCTTCGTTTTGATACGCCGTCTGATATTGCTGAATCTGGTGCTGCTGGCAGCGCTGGGCTTCCTGATCTGGCAGTTGCGCGAGAGGGTGCGGAGTGCGCGCGCCCGTGAGGACGCCATGCTGCTGATGCACGTTCCGCCCGCCGACGTTCCGAAGCCGCCGCCGCTGGGCAAGGTGGCGCCAGTGGACGCGACATCGTACCAGGACATTGTGATGAAGAACCTGTTCTCACAGGATCGCAATCCGGTTCCGATTCTCGATCCGCCGCCTCCGCCTCCGCCGCCCGATCCGGTTCCGTCTTTTCCGGCGGCTCGTGGCGTCATGTTGTGGGAAGGGATGCCGCCGGCCGTGGTGCTCAGCAGTTCCAAAGGGGCCAGCGATCAACGGAGCTATCATCCCGGCGAAAGCATTGGGCCGTGGAAAGTGGTCTCGGTGGACCATCAGTTTATCGTGCTGCAGTGGCGGGATCAGCAGTTCAAGAAGCGTTTGGACGAACTGATGGACCGCACGCCCCTGACCATGGCGGAAGCGCCGCAGCAGCAGCAGAACGCCCCGAACATGCCGGCTGCGCAACCGGTGAAGGCGCTGGGGGACAGCAACAACCAGGGCATCGATATCGGCGGTGGCATCAAGGCCTGCGTTGCGGGCGACACCCAGCCCACGGGCTCGGTTGTAGCGGGATTGAAGAAGATTGTCAGCCAGACTCCCTTCGGCACAGTATGCCGCTGGGAGCCGGCGAAATAAGAACCGACAAGGATCATTTTATGAAGAAGATATTTGCACTGTGCGTGATCGGCGCAAGCCTGCTGTCCGCGGCCGACAAGAAAGCCAATCCGAAACCGGCGGCCAAGCCCGCGCCCGCCGCAAGCAGCGCACCCGCGTCTCAGGTGCTTCCCGCGGGCGCGGTGGAAGCCGGCCCTTACGCCTGGACCTACACGGATGCCAAAGGTGGAAAGTGGATCTACCGCCAGACCCCGTTTGGCCTGGTGAAGCTGGAAGACAAGCCGGACGTAGCGCCCGCGCCCGAAAGCGGTACGCCGGTGCTGGTTACGGACATGGGGGAGACCATCAAGTTCGAAAAGGCCACGCCATTCGGGAGCCATAAGTGGACCAAGAGCAAAGCTGATCTGACGGACGAAGAGAAGGCCCTGATGGCCGGCACGAAGCCTGGGGAGCCTGTAAAAGCCGCGGTCTTATCGCAAAGCGGCGACGTGCATGGCGGGGTGAAGCCGTGCGTGGCGGGCGATAACCAGCCCGCGGGTACCGTGGTGGGGGGCTACAAGAAGGTGGTTAGCCGGACTCCCTTCGACTCCCCATGCCGCTGGGAACCGGCGAAATGACGATGGTAAGCACCTCGGTCCGGCCCGGTTTGACGCTGTTGGCGGCGCTGGCGTTGTCGGCCATGCTGGTGGGCCAGCAACCGCCACCGAATGCCCCCAGGCCCGCGCTGCCGCCCGGGTTTGGGTCTCCCATGCCTTTGCCGCAGCCCCCGGCGCAAACGCCGCCTGGGCAGACACTGCCGCCAATCGCTGGCCAGCCTACCCCGGGCCAGCCTGCCCCGGGCCAGCCTGCCCCCGCTCCGGGTGCTGCGACTCCTCCGGCTCCGTCCGGAACGCCTACAGTGTATGGCGGGTTGTCTTTGAACAACGTCTCGCTGACGGAAGTGATCGATTCCCTGGCTCGGCAATTGAAGATCAACTACGTTCTGGATCCCCGGGTGAAGGGTGGCGTCAGCCTGAGCACTTACGGCGAGACCAAGAATATCGACACCCGGTCTTTGCTCGAAACCATCCTGCGCATCAACGGCTTCGGCATCGTGAAGCAGGGTGACCTCTACCGGATTGTCCCGCTGGCGGAGATTTCGCATCTGCCTGTTCCGCTGGAACGCAGCGCGGATGCCAAAGACATTCCGGAAGACGACCGCACCATGCTGAACCTGGTGTTCCTGAAGTACGCCACCGCGGACGAACTGGCGAAGGTGATGGATCCTTTTTTAGGGGAGAACGCCCGCGCGTTTACCTACGCGCCCGCCAACATGATCTTCCTGCTGGATAGCCGCCGCAACATGCGCCGGCTGATGGAACTGGTGTCGCTGTTCGATAGCGATTCGCTGGCGAACCAGCGGGTGAGGTTGTTTGAGGTGAAGAACGGCCAGCCGACCGACATCGTGAAGGAGCTGGAAGGCATCGTAAAATCCATTTCGCTCAATGACAAGAATGCTCCTATTAAGTTTCTGCCCGTGAACCGGATCAATACGATTATTGCGGTTGCTCCGAACCCAGGCGCGTTCGCCGAGGTAGAGAAGTGGATCTTGAAGCTGGACGTTCCCGTGAAGATTACGGCCGGCTCGGTTGATAACTATGTTTACCGGATGAAGTACGGGCAAGCGCAGCTGGTGGGCTCGGCGATCTCCATGCTGTATGGCGGATATGGTGGCGGTGGATACGGCCAAGGTGGCTTTGGTCAAGGCGGTTTCGGTCAAGGCGGCTTTGGCCAGGGCGGTTTCGGTCAGGGTGGATACGGTCAGGGTGGATACGGTGGGGGTGGCTACGGCGGTGGCGGCGGTGGAGGCTACCCGGGAGGGGGCTCACCATTTGGCCAGCCCGGCGCACAGGGGACGGCCGGCGGATCCACGGGCGGAATTGCGGGCGGCGTGGTGCCCACAGGTCCCGGCGGCGGAACCGACCTTACCGGGAATTACATGGGCTATGGACAGAGCGGCGGAATGAGCATGCTGCCTCGTGTTATTCCCAATCCGCTGGACAACACGTTGTTGATACAAGCGACGCCCCAGCAGTACGAAGGCATTTTAAAGCTGCTGCGGGATCTGGATGTGCCTCCGCGCCAAGTGCTGATTGAGGCTAAGATCTACGAAGTCAGCCTGACCGGTTCTTTCGCCAGCGGAGTTTCGGCGTATCTGCAGCAACGCAGCGCCAGTGGAGTCCCCGGCGGACCGGCCACGGCACCGGCGGGTAGCGCACGCGCCGTTTTGGGCAGCCTGGTGGGAGCCGCGACGAATTTATCGGCCGGGGCGCTGGTAGGGCGAAGCCGTGAGTTGCTCGGGTTCCTGCAACTGCAAGAAACCGAGGGCCGCTCCAAAGTGATCTCGGCCCCCAGCATTATCGCCACGGATAGCATCGCGGCCTCAATCAACGTGGGAACGGAAGTGCCCACGCTCACCGCGCAGGCCGTGACGGGCGTTCAGGTGGGCGGCAGTTCTGCTTTTGCGAATACCATTTCGAACCGCCAGAGCGGCGTCACGTTGACCATTACCGCGCGCATTAATCCCAGCGGAATTGTCACCCTGGTAGTGAACCAGGAAGTGAGCAGCCCGGTGCCGCCGACCGCGGGAGGAATTCAATCGCCCTCCTTCGCCAAGCGGACGATCACCACGCAGGTGACGGTCCAGGATGGCGACACCATCGCGATTGGCGGGATCATTAACGAATCCAATACCCTGAGCACCTCTGGCCTTCCGTTTTTCAGCCACCTGCCGTGGATTGGCGGAGCGTTCGGCAATCGGTCCACCAGCAAGGAACGCACGGAACTGATCGTCTTTATGACGCCGCGGGTGATTTACGACATGAACGACGTAAACGAAGCCAGCGACGAATTGAAGGCGCGTTTGAAGAAGCTGCGCAAGATCGTGAAGGAGTAAGTTCAAAAACTGGCTTCGTTTTGCCGATGAGCCAGCATGACCAGTAAGAGCCGGAAGGGGCGCCATCACCGGCGCATGCTGTGCGCCAGCCTGATTACCGTGGTGCCAGCGGACGGAGTGGGATTCGGCCGCTCCATGGTGGGAGTGGTGGAAGACATCTCCGAGCGGGGCGTCTGCGTGTCGCTCGAAGAGGAACTGAGGCCCGGCCACGCCCTGGTTTTATTAGGGGTGGAGCACAAGATTCCCGCCGCGGTGCGGCATTGCAAGCGGGACGAAAGCGGCATGTTCCACGTGGGAGTGGAGTTTGCGCCGGGGCACGCATGGCTGCCGGAAGAGCCCTGGCCGGAGCATCGGGCTCCTTGTTCCGATGTGCCGGAACTTGCGGCGCGGTAGAAAAGCCGTCCGCTATTGGGGGGGCAGATATGCCGGCGCCCGCCTCTTCCCTATTTTGAGCCCGAGACGCAGCAACCACTCTGCACCGGTGCCGGGACAGCGTTTTTGAGCCAGCAGTGAGGGGCTGGAGGAGGGCCCAGCGGCTCCACATACGTCCAGGCTTTGCAGGTTGCACTCCGGGCGCATTCGCCCTGGCAAAGGCGGTAGTCGGGGCTGGGCAGATCGAAGTTGGCTAAGTCCGAACCGGGACGGTCCACGTGGCCTGCCAGGATCGGCATGTTCGCCGGATGCACGTCTACTTTGATGCCCGATGTGCAGCAGGCGCTGGGCTGCTCAAGGGGCATGGCGTTCTTCAGCCAACAGCGCGCCGTTGGTCCCTGGACGCCGGGATTCACATAGGTCTAAGCACGGCACGCAGCATTGTCCGCACAGCTCTGCTGGCACAGGGAGGGATTCGCCGCCACTGCTCAGCGTCACGGACCGCTGCCGCAGCGGGTTGGTAGGCACTTGCCTTCCTTGTGGTTACATATCATCATCCATGGACGGATGAGACGGGCGAAGGACCAAGTTGTGATATCTTCGTCGGCACGGTGGAACATTTCGATGTGTTGATCATGGGCGCGGGGTTGTCCGGTATCGACGCCGCGCATCACCTGCAGACGCTTTGTCCAGGCAAGAGTTACGTAATCCTGGAACAGCGCGAACGCATTGGCGGGACGTGGGATTTGTTCCGCTACCCTGGCATCCGGTCCGATTCCGACATGCTGACCATGGGGTATTCGTTCCGTCCCTGGACGAATCCCAAAGCTATCTCCCCGGGCGACGCGATTCGCGATTACATCACGGACACGGCACGCGATGAAGGGATCGAGCGCCACATCCGATTCCAGCACCGCATTGAACGGGCTTCGTGGTCGTCCCAAGAGGCGCGGTGGACGGTGGAAGCGGTGCGAACACTGCCCGGCGGACTGCCCGGCGGACAAGATGAGCCCGTGACCCTGACCTGCGGCTTCCTGTTCTCATGCGCAGGCTATTACCGGTATTCCGCGGGTTACACGCCGGAGTTTCCGGAGGCCGCCCGATTCACCGGCCGCATCGTTCACCCGCAGGCCTGGCCCGAAGATTTGGATTACGCGGGCAAACGGGTGGTGATCATCGGCAGCGGCGCGACGGCGGTGACACTGCTGCCCTCCATGGCCAGGACCGCGGCCCACGTAACGATGCTGCAGCGTTCGCCCACCTACATTGTTTCCATGCCCGAGCAGGACGCCGTTGCCAACTGGCTGCGTGGCAAGCTTCCCGCCATGTGGGCCCATCGGCTGAGCCGCTGGAAGAACGTCGCGTTCACCATGTATGTCTATCAACTGGCGCGCCGATTCCCGGAGTTCGTGAAGACCGGCATTCTGAAGAAGGTGCAGGAACAGCTGGGTCCGGATTACGACGTAGCCACGCAGTTCACCCCGCGTTATAACCCCTGGGAACAGCGGCTTTGCCTGGTGCCGAATGGGGACCTGTTTGAGGCTATAAAGGCGGGACGGGCCAGCGTGGTGACGGATGGGATTGAGCGGTTCACGGAGAAGGGCATTCAGCTGAAATCGGGCCGGGAACTGGAAGCCGATATCATCGTCACCGCGACAGGCCTGGTGATGCAGGCCTTCGGCGGGGCGGAGCTTATGGTGGACGGGTGTCCGGTTGAACCCGGCAAGTCACTGGCTTACAAAGGCGTGATGATGTCCGGCGTGCCCAACCTGGCTTCCGTGTTCGGTTACATCAACGCTTCCTGGACGCTCAAGGCCGATTTGATCTGCGAGTGGGTGTGCCGCCTTTTGAACGTGATGGATGAGAAGGGCGTCCGCCAAGTTACGCCGAAGGCCATGGACCAGACGCCAGCGGCACCGTTTGTCGAGAATTTTTCTTCCGGGTACGTAGCCCGCGCGCTGGCGAACTGGCCGAAGCAGGGGTCGAAGCCGCCGTGGCGGGTCCATCAAAATTATCTGCGCGATACCATCAGCCTGAGGTGGAGTCCGGTCGCCGACCAGGCGCTGGAGTTCTCGAACCCGCCCAAGACCTCTGACGGCAGTCAAGAAAAGAAACGCTTGCTCACGCGCGCGGCTCAGTAAAATGAATTTGGCGCAGAACCGCGACCGCTAGTTCAGGCGGTAACGGGCGGAACCAGCGTCTTCAGGAATTCGTGCGCCGTGCGGAAGCCGCGCTTGAACTGTTCGGTGAAGTTTCCATTTTCGTAGGGCGGATAGAAGAAGCCATCTTCGTTCTCAATGTTCATTGCACCCTGGTATCCGGCTTCAGCCAGCACGGAGAAGAATCCCTTCCAATCCACTGAGCCATAGCCGGGGATGCGGAAACGCCACCAGTGCTGCCCATTCACCGGCTGGATGCCGCCCTTGCGGACCAAGTGCCACAAGATTTCGGTGTCCTTCAGATGAACGTCGTAGATCTTGTCGACGAAGTCGCGCGCGGCCTGCACCGGGTCCATGAACTGCCACACCAGATGGGAGGGATCAAACTGCAAACCCACGTTGGGGCTGTTGTTGAAAGCCTTGAAGAGCGCCTCCCAACCCAGCGGGCCGGTGGCGATATTGGGCCCGCCGGCGTAGGGTTCCCAGAGAA
>JBBQUE010000063.1:0-9466 GCA_038212805.1 Bryobacterales bacterium
TTGTCGGCTGCGCATTGCGTGCGCCTTGATCGTCACCGAACGTGGTGCCGCCCTCTTCCAGCGTCAGATGGCCGACGCGCCCCAGATCGATGCGGACCCCTCCGCGTATGTTGTTCGTGCGGTCACTGATCGTCGTCGCGATCGGATAATCGTTGCGGTCCCCAACGAAAACCGATACGCCGCGCCCGCTTTCAGAATGGCGCGAGTACCCCAGGTAAGGTTCGAACTTGCGCCCTGGCAGCAGGTCGAGCTGAACGTCCAGGCCCCGCATCCGGGTGTCGAATGAGTTCCAATCCAGCCCGCCGCCGGAAGCTGGAACGGGGCTGGCATAGGATGGCAGAAAGTTGAAATAAGCGATGTTGCGGTAATCCACGTCCAACCGGTAGACGGATTCTTTTTGCACGCCAATGCGCAGGGTGTTATACGGATCGCCACCCCAGGATGATGCATGCACGTCCGCGCGATCGAAGAACTTCTTGCTGGAGTTCAGAATCGTGAAATCGGCGTTGACTAACTTCGGACCTTCCCCCAGGTTCACCACGCTCCGGTAGGTCTGCAGGCTCCCATTGGTGGCCGGAAGCCATCGGTAGCCGAGTTCGATACTTCCGCTCAGCCAGTCCTCCGCGGGCAACGGCGACTGCACGTCCTGGGCCGCGTCTTTCGCCGCCGCGTGGGCCAAAAGCGGCCAGCATAAAAATAACAGCGCAAGTTTCATCGGAGCAACGCTCGATTCGTATAAGATCCATGGACCTTGTTATGGCACACAGTGCAGTTCTGGTAACGCGGACTCCGCAGATCATGAAACGCAGGTGGAACCGAACCTAAGTTGCCCTGCGGATTCTTCGCCGGAAAAGGCTTGTTCGCATGGCACTCCAGGCAGGTGAATTTCACTTCATGGCGCGTCAGCATGCGGGGATTGGCCGAACCATGCGGCTCATGGCAACTGCCGCAGCCTTCCATTCGCACCGGAGCATGTTCAAAAGTGAACGGTCCGCGCTTATCCGAATGGCAACGGAAACATCCCGGCTCATTCGCGAAACTGGCCCGCATGGCTTGCGGCTGAACACTACTGTGCGGATTATGGCAATCCACGCAGGACATGCCGCCCTCCGTCAGACGGTGCTTATAGGGTTTCTGAAACGCCGCCCAGACCGAAACGTGGCAACTGGCGCATTGGGTATTAATCTCAGCGGGCTTGCGCGCTACCAGCGCCATCCCGTCAGCCCCATGCACGGAATGGCAACTGCTGCACGCAATCTGATTGCTGGCGTGGCCGGTGACAATGCGCCCTTGCGCAGTCTTCTGATTGGAGTGGCAACCCAGGCAGCCTTGGTTGAACTTCTCCGGGGTCAGCTTGCCGGGGTTGACAATGTCCGCCGCTGAAGTGGAATCGGCATGCTTCACACCAGAACCATGGCACGATTCACATGCCTGGTTGGCCCATCCGCGCCGCTCGTCGCGGTCAAGCTTGGCGTGCGGAGTCTTGCTAAAGGCGGCGTAGATGTCTTCGTGGCAGAGTTTGCAAGCTTCGGAACCTGCATATTTCACGCCCTTAGGCGGAGGCGGGGCGCCCCGGAGAGCGCCCGCCGCGAAGAGAATCAACAGGACCGCCGGAAGGCCGGCCCTGTAAGGTTGAAGTGGCATGACTGAACGTTACTTGGCGTGGATCTTGCTGACGTTGAAGTCAGCAGCCGCGCCGTGGCAGGTTTCGCAACTCTCCCCCAGTGCATTGGAATTACTCAGCGCATGGGAAGCGGCCGAAAGCGAAGCGTGGCAACTGGTGCAGGCCGAGGTGACCGGCGGCGTGGATGTCAGAAACCCTTGCGGGGTAGTCACGTTTTGTAGACCGGCGGGGAACTTCTGCTCCGAACCATCCACGTGGCACATATAGCAACTATTGGACGCGCCGGTTTGGCCGCTGTTATCCATGGCCGGGAAGACAACGTCGGACCACTCGGTGTGGCTCCCGCCAAATGCGACGATCACGTAGGGCTTATTGAAGAGCGTGGCCTGAGTCTCGCCGGTGTGGATCTTGTGGATCATCAGGGCGAAGTTCACCGATTGCAACGGGGTCAGCTTGTCGGCCGGATTCGTGGCCAGGGCCTTGGTGGGCTTGTCGGTTTCAGACGGATTATGGCAGATCACGCACTGCTGCGTCTGGTTGCGGTTCTCGCCGTGCAGCGAGAGCGCTACGTGGCAGTTGTTGCATTTTTCCAGGCTGACAACCTGGCGCCGCTCCTGGATCGGGCTGCTGTCGACCGAGAAGTTGAATACGACGTTCTTCGCACCCTGTTCGACGTTGGTACGTTGCTTCTTTGTCCCGGCCAGCAAGTTCATGGTGCGCCGGCCTTCACCGCCGACATAGAAGGTCCCTTTGGCATCCTTGGGGATGGCGTGGGTGAACGTGTAGGTACAAGTCCCGTCCTGTGCGCAGGTGGCCGTGGCAGCGCTAGGGCTTTCCGAAACGTACCCCGAGGTGATCAAACCCTCGCCGAAGTTGGTGTAGCCTGGATCCTGCGTGGGGCCGCCCAGCACGAATGCTATCCGGCTGAGACCCGTGAAGGTGCTCATGGGGATGGGGATGCCGGCCTTGTCTTTCACTGTAAAAGTCACCGTCGGATTGCTGCCCGCGGTTCCATTGGCGACATTCAGGATCTGAATAACCATACCCGGATGTTCAGACGACTCAGTCGGGATGGTGTGCGCACCTTTAATCGAAGCGTCAAATTCCAGCTCGCCCTGAGGTGTATGGCAGATCTTGCACTGGTTACTGTTCGGCTGCGGCAGGTTCACGTGATTCTCGCCAGTGGCGAAGTTGACGTCATCGTGGCAGGATCCGCACGCTGCCTGGTTCGGATTGGTAAGATATGCCGTCGCTTGCGCCGCTCCGCTCTTCTGGTCGTGACAGGTTTCGCAACGGGCCACTCCGCTCGCGGCGCCGCCGGCATCCGCCGGGAAGCCTACCGTCGACCAGTCGCTATCGCCGATCGTGTAACTGCCGCCGGCCACCACGCTGGGCAGCGCTTTTCCCATGTGGATCTTGTGGATCAGCACAGGGAAATCAACGGTATTTCCGGTTGCCACATCGTTGGTTTGCGGCGTATGGCAGAGTACGCAAGCCGCCACCCCGATGCGATTACCCCCGTGGGAACTCAGGTTGTCGTGGCAGCGGTTGCAACTGCTGTCGCGAACCACGTCGCGGGTAACCGTCACCGCTCCGCCCGCCGGAACAAATGTGAAAACATCCGTGGCGTGATTGATTCCCAGGTCGAAGGCCGTCAGGTCCCGGCGTCCAAACACCGCCAGGGTGTGGGTAGCAGTGGGATCCCAACCAGTTGGGGCCTTGGTGTTAAAGGTATAGGTGTAGCTTCCATCGGCGGCCTGTGCCCACGCCCCGCCCGCATCGGCAGCCGCCACCGTGGCCGTTTTACCATTGTTATTGCGCACGGTGGTGGTGTAAGAGGTGTACTGGAGTTGGCCCTTGGGGATGGTTGCCAGCATCAGCGTTGGATTAATGATCCCGGGCGTTTGAACTCCCAGACGGTCAAGCGCCAGCCCTTGCGGGTCGGTAATCTTGAGATTTGCGGTTATAGTCCCGTCCGTGGCAATTGTGGCCTTGGTAATTTTAAATACCAGCCCCGGGCGAACGAAGTTGATTGTATCGGGAGTGGCGTAGGCCGTCTTGTCGTATTTGGTGAACGGACTGCGTCCGGCACTCTTCATCGCCACGGCTGCAACGAACACTGTTAGAAGAATTACGATTCGAGGAAGAACCCGTTTCATGGTGTCACGCATTTTCTAAGCCCCTTCGGCTTGCTTGCGGAGGGGCATTTGGAGCGCCAAACTGAAAATATTGAATCCAAAAGAATTATCGAGCATCCACTGGCCACATCGTGGGCCATATTACGGAGGTGGGTGATATGGCTCAGGCGATTGACGTGCTGATTCTGGGCGCCGGTGCCGCGGGGTTAATGTGCGCGATTGAGGCGGGGAAGCGCGGCCGGAGAGTTATTGTCTTGGAAGGAAACACTCAGCCCGGGAGGAAACTACTGATTTCTGGCGGCGGCCGGTGTAACTTTACTAACGTAAATTGCCAGCCGCATCATTTTATTTCAGAAAATTCGCATTTCGCCAAGTCGGCCCTGGCGCGATATTCCCCCGGGGATTTCGTAGCCCTGATTGAGAAGCATGGGGTCCGGTATCACGAGAAAAAATTAGGTCAGTTGTTTTGTGACCGCAGCGCTCAGGAAGTCTTGGATTTGTTGCTGGCGGAGTGCCGCGCGGCCGGAGTGGAAATCGTGCTCGGTACCAAAGTCGCAAACGTCCAAAAGGATGGAGAGTTCGTCGTTACAGCGGGTGCCGGAGAATGGCGCGCGGAAGCCCTGGTCGTGGCCGCCGGGGGCCTGTCCATCCCCAAAATCGGAGCCACCGGCATCGGTTATGAGATCGCGCGGCAATTCGGATTACGGATAGTGCCGTGCCGCCCGGCGCTGGTTCCGTTTACTTTCAGCGCGGAGGAGCGTGCCGCCTGGTGCGACCTCGCGGGCGTCTCGTTTGAGTCCGTGGCGAACGCCAACGGGCAGCAGTTTCAGGAGAAGACTTTGGTTACGCACCGCGGCTTAAGCGGACCCGCCGTGCTGCAGATTTCGTCCTACTGGAAGCCGGGGGG
The DNA here is from genome assembly GCA_038212805.1 of Bryobacterales bacterium. GTDB lineage: Bacteria > Acidobacteriota > Terriglobia > Bryobacterales > Bryobacteraceae > JANXQZ01. The sequence goes on from JBBQUE010000063.1 coordinate 4,670, forward strand.
CGCCGTCTCCTTCGCATTGAAGTCTGAAGACCTGCCCCAGCGATTCCTCAGGCGTTGGCAGGAACGCAATTCCTCGCCCGATTACATCTGGGACGTGATACCCGCCGGCACCGAAGGCTACGAAAAAGCCGAAGTAACCGCGGGCGGTGTGGATACAAACGAACTGTCCTCGAAAACCATGGAAGCCCGCCGCGTTCCCGGTCTGTACTTCATCGGAGAGGTCGTGGACGTAACGGGCCACCTGGGCGGCTTCAACTTCCAATGGGCCTGGGCCTCAGCTTACGCAGCAGGCCAGGTAGCGTAACGCCTCACTCCCCCACCGGATTCTTCCTGTCCACCCATTCTTTCAACGGCAGCAGCGCTCGCAATGTAAACAAATTCAATAACGCCAACAATACCGCGATCTCAAAACGCCCCATCGCCACCGCCGCCCCAATCACACCCGCGTTCCAGATACTGGCCGCCGTCGCCGTGCCCTTCACCGCCCCGGCTTCCTTCAAAATCGCGCCCCCGCCCACAAACCCAATCCCCGTGATCAACCCCTGCAACACATGGCTTTGCGCCTCCACGCCCGCCTGCGGCCCCAGCACCAGCATGTACCCGCAACTCGCCATCCCCACTAGCGGGAACGTGCGCATCCCCGCGCTTCGCGCCTCCCTCTCCCGGTCCCAGCCAATCACCACCGTCAGCAGGTAAGCAATGCCCACCCGCCCCAGCGTTCTCCATGTCTCGTGCCAATCCATCGCGGTATCCTCCCCGGCGAAAGCCCGTTCCCAACTATTTTCAGAAATCTTCCAACCGCCAAACCCCTACGCCTCAATCACTTCCAGACTTCGCCCCAGTCCCGCTCGCATCCATATCCTACACCTCCGCGTTACCTTCGGGCCATGTCCACCCCCGCCCAAGCCCTAGCGAATCAAAACAACGCCCAGTTCAGCACCGGGCCCCAGACCCCCGAAGGCAAAGCCGCCGCCAGCCGCAACGCCGCCACCCACGGACTGTCAAACTCCGCCTTCACCCTCCTCCCCACTGAAGATCTCGAAGCCTTCCACGACGAACAGGAATGCTACTACGAACGCTTCAACCCCCAGGATCATCACGAGGTCTTCCTCATCCACCTCGCCGTCCAATCCACCTGGAAACTCGCCCGCCTCAACCGCATCCAGGCCCACCTCTTCAAAATCGCCATCAATCCCGAAATCGCCATCTCCACCCCCGAAGCCGCCATCGCCCTCGGCATGTACAAATCCAACCCCAACGCCTTCATCACCCTTGAACGCTACGCCGCCGCCGCCCAGCGCACTTACTTCAAAGCCATCCGCGAAATGGAAAAAATCGTCGCCGCCCGCCCCACGCCCCCACCCCAACTCCCCGTCCTGCCCTACGTCGCCCCACCCCGGCCCACCGCGCCGCCCAAAATACCAAACAAAGCCAATTTCGCCCCCGCCTCCCCGGCCCCGTCTCCAAACCTGCCAGAATACAAGTCAGGATATGAAAGTCGAACTCCACCCGGACGTTGAGGCGATGCTTCTCCACAAGGCCAGGGCTGAAGGTCTGTCCCTGGACCAGTTCGCCGCCCGTACCTTGGAGGCTGCGGCCACTGTCAGCAACTCCGCCGTCAAATCCACGCCGGAAGAACGGGTGCATGCCTTTGAACAATTCTTGGACGAGTTCGAATCCGGCGCTGTTCTCCCAGACTCGGCGTTTGAGCGTGAAAACTGGTACCCGGACCGCGGGTAACGCGGAATGGATTATCTCGTCGATATCAATCTCTGGCTGCGTTCACTAGCTCCCGCTGACCCACTGAGATCCATCGCTCGCCTGGCGATCAAAACACTTCTGCGTGACGGCGCTGAGCTTTGCGTCGTTCCGCAGAACCTGATCGAACTGTGGAGCGTCAGCACCCGGCCCGCAAAAGAGAATGGATTCGGAAGGACCGTCGCGGTGACAAACCGCTATTGCTACTCAATCGAGAGGTTCGTTACCGTTCTCCCCGAGACGCCCGAATTGTTCGCAGTGTGGCGCAAACTCGTAGTCACGTATCAGGTTGCTGGCAAGAAAGTTTTCGATACACGCCTGGCCGCCGCCATGATACTGCACCACGTGCCGCGCATTTTGACCTTTAACGTGAAGGACTTCTCGCGTTACCAGGAAATCGCAACCACCAGCCCGGAAAGCATTATCACCTCCACCTGACCCGGTATCCTAAAGAAGCATGCCCTCCCAATACGCGATAGAGACGCAGGATCTCACCAAGATCTACCGTTCTCGCTGGAAAAACCGCCAGTTCCGCGCCGTCGACGGCATCTCCCTCAACGTCTCCCGCGGGGCCACCTTCGGACTCCTCGGGCCCAACGGAGCCGGCAAAACCACCTTCGTCAAAATGCTGCTCTCCGTGGTCCACCCAACCAAGGGATCCGCCCGCATCTTCGGCCAAAATGCCTCCGAACCTGAGGCCCGCCGCCCCATCGGCTACCTCCCCGAAAACCACCGCTTCCCCACCTATCTCACCGGATCCGGCATGCTCGATCTCTACGCCGGCCTCTCCGGAATGCACGCCGCCCAGCGCCGCCAGCTCATCCCCGAACTCCTCGAAAAGGTCGGCCTCGCCGAGTGGGGTCACGTCCGCGTCGGCAAATATTCCAAAGGCATGCTCCAGCGCGTCGGCCTCGCCCAAGCCCTCATCCATTCCCCCACCCTGCTCATCCTCGACGAACCCTCCGACGGAGTCGATCCCATAGGCCGCCGCCAAATCCGCGACATCCTCCAAACCCTCGAGGAAAAAGGAGTCACCATCTTCATCAACTCCCACCTCCTCGTCGAAGTGGAACTCTTCTGCCGCGACGTCGCCATTCTCCACAAAGGCAAGGTCGCGCTCCAAGGCACCGTCCGCGATCTCACCGCCGGCAAGGGCTATCGCCTCACCGCCGCCGCTGTCCCCGAAGCCCTCCGCGCCGATCTCGAAACTCGCGCCCTGGCCACCACCGCCCGCGACCACCAGATCGATTTCCAGTTCCGCACCCGCGAAGACGCCAACCAGGCCCTCGACCTCCTCCGCGCCCAGCACTGCGAAATCGAGGCCCTCACGCCCACCAGCAGCACGCTCGAAGACGTCTTTCTCAAAACCGTTGAAGGCCCCAAAGAGGAACAATCCCTATGACCGCAACCCTGGCCCTCATCCAGGACACCTTCCGTGAAGCCATGGCCCGCAAGATCTTCTGGGGCCTCTTCGGGCTCTCCACCCTGATGATCCTGTTTTTCCTGTTCCTCCTGAACATCGATATCGTCGAAGGCGCAATGGCCACCGTAACCCTGTTCGGCCGCACCGTCAGCCGCGTCAGCGACGTCGAAAAATGGGTCCGCGTCACCTACGCCGCCATCGCCACCTTCCTTTATACCTGGGGCATGTTTCTCTCCATATTCGCCTCCGCCGGCCTCACCCCCAGCATTTTGGAGCCCGGCCGCATTGAGCTCCTGCTCTCCAAACCCGTCTCCCGCGTTCATATCCTGCTCGGGCGCTTCGCCGGCAACATCCTCGTCATCACCTGCAACGTCACTTACCTGGTCGTCGGAGTCTGGATCATCCTCGGCATCAAAACCGGCATCTGGTCGGGCGATTTCCTGGTCTCCATCGCCACCACAATCTTCGTCTTCGCCGTCCTGCTCACCGTGGTCGTCCTGATGGGCGTACTCTTCGATAGCGCTGCCCTGGCCACCATGGTCACCATCGCCATCATGATCATGAGCCCCATCCTCGCCCAGACCACCATGATGCTCAAGCTCCTCTCCTCGGAATGGTCGCGCGACGTCTGGCGCACGCTTTATTACTGCCTTCCCAAGGTCTACGACATGGGCCGCATCACCCTCAGCACCATCCAGAAGGAACCCGTCGATCCCGCCATGCCCATCTGGACCTCCGCCGTCTTTGGCATTCTCGTCCTGGGCACCGCCATCGTAGTCTTCGCTAAAAGGGATTTCTAAACCATGCGATTCGCCGCCCTCCTCCTCATCGCCGCCGTGGCCCTCACCGGCTGCAAGCCCGCCGCCCGCAAGTCCGTCTTTGTCGATCCAGCCCTCGAAATCATGGTCCCCGCCGACTCCACCTTCGCCACCGGAGCCGACCTTGACGCCATCCGCACCACCCACGTCTTCCAAAAGTATCTGGGCCAGATCAGCCTGCCCCAGTTGGACGATTTCACGAAGAAAACCGGCATCGATCCCCGCAGGAACCTCTGGCAAATCCTCTCCGTCTCCAACGGCAAAACCGCCCTGTTCCTGGCCCGCGGCCGCTTCACCTTCAACGACGAAGAGCCCCGCATCGAAGTCGAGGGCGTCAAGCGTATGAGCTACAAAGGCTACAACCTGTTCGGCGACGAACGCGCCGCCGTCATGTTTACTAACAGTTCCACCGCCGTAGCCGGACCCACCTCTGAGCTCCACACCCTGGTCGATCAGCGCAACCAGGCCACCCACGGCTTCCCGTCCGCCCTCAAAGACAAGGTGGCCTCCATCAGCCACGAAAACCAGGTATGGGCCGCGTTCGTAGGTGGACTCCAAAACGTCAACCTCGGCGTCGCGCCCGACAGCAACGCCGGCCAGGTTCTCCAAGTCATGCGCGGGATCGAAAGCGGAACCCTGGCCGCGAATCTCAAGGATGGCTTCGGCTTCGAAGCTGTCCTCGATTGCAAAACCGCTAATGATGCCAAGCACGTCCACGACGCCATCAAAGGGGTCATCGGCCTCGGCCGCCTCAGCACCCCCGACAACCAGCCCCAAATGCTCCAGCTCTATGACGCC
>JBBQUE010000064.1:0-9465 GCA_038212805.1 Bryobacterales bacterium
GAATCTGCCATTATCGTTCTGAGCTTCGCAAAGCGTGCCGCTCAAGGTTCCCATCACAAGCGCCAGGCCTATCAGTCTTGTCAGAGTGGTCTTGTTCATGTCAGTTAGCTCCTACCAGCGGAAGCGCCTTGCCGAGAACCCGAAAATCGTGATTAATGTAACTGTGAAGGGAGTGCCAACCAGATGGCGTTAGTTTTTGCCCCAGATCGCGGACTGCCGAGGCGATGATCTGCTGGCGCCGTACTTCCATCTGATTCAAGTAATGTTTATCCGGATTGGGACTTGCCTTCAAATAGTCGGCTCGCTGCCCGGCCAAGCCGTTCAATTGATAAACCGCGTTGCCGGCGGCGTTATTGATTGCGGTGAACTCCTTGACGTCCACGTTGACCGACTTGGCATAGTCCCGGAATAGCTGGTTAATGGTTCCGGAGGAGCCATGGTTAATCGGATTGGAGAACGCCCATTTCATCCAGGCAGCATGGTAGTGGAAATATGCTGCATAGACGTCATGATGGTCGGCAGGAAGCGCCGAAGCGGCTGCGAGCAGGGATGGGACAGGGGATGGTAACGGGACAATTTGGGGTTGGGCGCTCGCTAAAGTAACGGTTGCCAACAGAGTCAGTGAAAACCGAATGCGCGAGTTCTGAATTGTCACGTTAAGGAACTCTCCTTGTGCCGGAAGTTGTTCGCGATAGTCGAGTGAAGAAACACAGTCTGCAAATGCAGTGTGCGCTTTTGAAATGACGGTGTCAATCAAATGGGATGTTGCGTGCCCGCGAATCATATAGGCACCGTTCCGTCGCATTCGCCGAAAAGCGCATTGAGCTTTGGGGCCATGCCGACCGATCGCCTTGTTGAGGCGAAGGATGGTGATCGTGAAGATGCTGTTCGCGGGTTGACAGCTTAACTATAGTTAACTAATACTGGTTAGATATGGTTTCCATGCGCCGGTTTGCTCTAGTGAACTGCTTCCTGCTTCTCGCCGCATCGCCCGGTCGCTTGTCCGCGCAGGGGGAAACCACCAGTGCTATCGCCGGCGTAGTGACCGATGCCACGGGCGCTGCCATCCCCGGCGCTTTGGTAACGGTCGCCAGCACGGAAAACGGCTTCAAGCGAGGCCTGCGCACCGACAACGCTGGCCGCTTCAATTTCCCGCAGCTCAGGCCCGGCCCTTACTCCGTCAGGGCGGAAGCGGAAGGATTCGAACCGCTCGAAAACAGCTTGGTTATGGCGGGACTGGGGCAGAAGAACGCCGCGGACTTCGTTCTGCAAGTCGCCGCATCGCGCCAAAGTGTGGATGTGGACGCAAACGCTCCCCTATCCACGCCGGATAATCCGAACACCGCCACAACCCTGACCCGCAAGACGCTGGAAACCTTGCCCAATGCCGGGGGGGATCTGACCTATCCGATCCAATTCGCCCCCGGCGCTTTGATGAATACCGCGGGTAGCGGGAACGATTTCGTGGGCGGCACCAACGGCTATGGCAACGTGCAGTTCAACGGACTCTCGTCTCTGTCGAACGGGTACATTGTGGACGGCCTGGAAACCAACGATCCCCTGACCAATCTAAACAGCGGACTGGCCACCAATCTGATGCTAGGGCTGAATTCAATTTCCGAAATGACGGTGAATACGCTTTCGTTCGCCGTCGACCAAGGACGTTACGGGGCGTCGCAGGTGAATTACATCACCAAGTCGGGAACCAACCAGTTTCACGGCAATCTGTACCAAGTGTGGAACGGATCCAGGTTCAACGCCGCCAACTTCTTTACGAACGCACTTCCTGGCAACCAGAAGCCGCGGTCCGTGGTGAATCACTTCGGCGGCAGCCTGGGCGGGCCCATCCGGAAGAACAAGCTGTTTTTCTTCTTCGATAGCGAATGGGTGCGGATTGCGCTTCCCATTATTGCAACCACCACGGTTCCCACGGCAGCGTTCCAGAACTATGTGTTGCGCCAACTGCCGCGCGGAGGTACGGATTCGGTGACGGGGAGCGTGTACCCGCCGTCGCCGCAATCGGTTCCTTTTTACAACAAGCTGTTCGCGCTTTACAAGGACACCGCGGGTACCCCGTTGCCGGTGTTGGGTTGCCCCTTCAATTTCGACGGGTCTGTGGCCGGGGGGCTTCCCCCGAATGGAAACGGATGCGCGAATCGCCGGACCACCTCGCTTTCCAGCCTCAGCACCGAACGGGTGCAGACGGCGCGCGTGGATTACAACATCGATCAGAACAACTCCACGTGGTTTCGTTTGCAAAACGACGACGGCCTGCAGGCCGCCTATACGGACCCTATCAACCCGGTCTTCAACGCACTTTCACCGCAGCCGCTCTATTCCCTGGCGGCCGGCTTCACGCATGTGTTTTCGCCTCGTCTGGTGAACTATTTCAACCCCGCCTTTTCCTGGTACGAAAGCCTTTTCGGACCGTCCGATTTCCGGAAGACTCTGGATGCATTTCCGGTGGTGTTGCAAGGTAGCGGCGCAAACGCACCGTTCACCACGGTGGGCGGGCTGAACGATACGTGGGTGCAGGGGCGGCGCGCGCTGCGCTACTTCCTCAACGACAATCTGGCGTGGAGCGCCGGAGCGCATGAAGTCAGGCTGGGGACCAACACCCGGATTCTGCGGCTGAACGATTACAACTTCGGCCAGGGCGTGGCGCCGGTGGTGCAGTACACCACGCTGCCGCAGTTCGTCCATGGCGTGGCGTCCAGCGCATCGAGGAGCTTTCCGCTGGCCGATAATCAGCCGTACAACCTGTTCAACCTGGACCTGTACGCGCAGGATACCTGGAAGATTTCGCGCACCTTCACGTGGACATTGGGGCTCCGCGCGACGCACAATTCGAACCCGGCGAACCCGCATCGTGCGCTGGCGCGGCTGGCAGGTTCCTTCGACGCAATCTCGCACGAAGTGAACCAACCCTTGCGCGATGTGATCCGCACCGGGCAGCGGAACGTGTTTGAAGCCGTTCCGTTCCTGATCTTTCAGCCGAGAACCGCGGTGGCTTGGCAAGCAGCCCGGAAAACCGTGGTGCGGGCGGGCTTTGGCATGTTCAGCGATATCCTGCCGGCCAGCGTAGTCGATCTGGTGGGAGTAAACCCCCCTTATTCACGCAGCTTTCAGGGTGGATTGCTGGGCACCGTGGGCGGAGCCGGGATCGCCCCCGGCGTTCCGGGCAGCGCGGTGGACGCGACGATCCAAGCGAATCGGGCGTTTGGTTCTGGATTTGCCCAAGGACAACTCTCGTGCGCTTCTCCAGAGGCAAACCCGGCGGCCTGCCTGCCTCCTATTGCGTTTACGGCCGTTCCCGACGGCGCATTGCGGGCGCCGTATAACACGCAGTGGAGTTTTGCGCTGGAGCGAACGCTGGGCCAGGCGCTCAACCTGCGGGCGCAGTATGCCGGGACACGGTCGGTGAATCAGCCCTACCAGACTCAGGTGAACGGTTACCAGACCGTTTGCGAGGGCTGCTTTGCGCCGTATCCATTCAATGCGCCCAAAGATCCGCGCTTTGGCGCGGTGACGCAGCTGAATACCGGCGCAAATAGCCACTATCATGGGCTGCAACTGACCGCGGATCAGCGCCTGTCACACGGCTTGCAATTCACTGCGAATTACACCTGGAGCCGCTGTATGGATACCGTCTCGAACGGCGGTTTCCTGCCTTTTTCAGCCGGTGCAATCGTTTCGCCGTTGCCAGGATTGCTGAGGCGGCAGTACGGCCCCTGCGATTATGACGTGCGCCACAATTTCACCTCGCAATACGTGTATCAACTGCCGGTGAAGGTGAAGAACCGCGCGCTTGGGTACGCGGTGAACGGATGGCAGGTATCTGGTTCGGCCTTCCGGCGGAGCGGCCTTCCGTTTTCGGTTCTCAGCGTTCCCTACTCGGCGAATGGGAACGGCATCGTGCAAGGCGGAGGTCCGCAATATGCCAGTGTAGCGCCAGGAACGCCACTCTACCGGCGGCAGAGCCTGGACGGCGCAACGCAGCCGGGCCAGTTGCAATGGCTGAACCCGGACGCGTTTGTTTCCACCGTGGATGCGCGCACCGGCAGCTGCGTGGGCGGCGACAATCCGCGTAATTGCCAGTTTGGAAACCTGGGGCGCAACGCTTTGCGCGGGCCGTTGTTTACCTCGGGAGATTTGTACATTACGAAGTGGTTCCGCTTGACGGAACGGGTACGGCTGCGCCTGGACGGGCAGTTCTTCAACGTTTTCAACCATCCCAATTTCGGCTTGCCGGTATTGGGGTTCGCGGGCGTGCCGGGCGCGCGGCCGACGCAAACGGGTTTCGGGGCGCTTACGTACACCACCGCGCCGCCGACCGGATTGCTGGGCGTAGGGTTGGGGGGCGACGGCTCACCGCGTCTGATTGCGTTTCAGGGACGTCTGGAATTCTAAGGACTTCACGGCCTACGCCGACCTCTTCGCTCGCTCTTGTTCCAAACGCTCCGCCAGGAATACTTTCAACAGCGACTGATACGGTACATCCCGCCGGTTGGCCAGGATTTTGAGATCCGCAATCATCGACGCGGGAAGCCGGACGGAGATCGTCTTCAGCGACGGTTTCAGGCGTACCAGCTTAAGACGCTCCGCCGAACCCCAATCCACAAACTCGGTTGAGTCCGCAGCAGCCCAAAACTCCCGCTCCTGTTCTTCTGTTTGGAAATCAGGAATCTTTTTCAGCATTCTGGCGGTAAACCTCAGTCTCTCTTTGATTCATGTCTCTTACCGAGATGACTCGAATCAGCCGGTCGCGAATGGTGAAGGCGACGAAGAGCCTTCGTCCCGGGGCTGTTCGTCCTAAAGCGTAATAGCGCCGTTCCGTTGTGGAATGGCGCACATCTCCGCGAACAATGAAGGGCTCGTTGAAAAAGACGTCCTCCGCTTCTTCCGGGGTCACCCGATGCCTTTCCCAGTTCTTGTGAACATTGGCGTCATCCCAGTCAAATCCTTCGCAGTTGCTTAGATCGTTCGAATCGGGACCACCCACTGAGCCAGTATATTACACACATACACAGATTCGCGCGTTAAGGTAGCCACTCAAAATTCACATTCCGGCTCCCTAGGCCGAAAAGCTCAATAAGAGCAAGCCATGCCGACCACCGAAAACCTCCAACTGCCGGAACTCGCGGCGGCCCTCGGCGGCCCCACCGAACTCCGGCGGCCTGGCTTGGAGCACATTTTCCTGCACGATCTGCTGAACACAGCAGCCGGGCTCCACGTGCTGGCCCGCCTCTTCGCCGACAACGTCCTCCCCGCCGCCCAAATTACGGAGTGCAAAGCGCTGTTCGCGGATCTCACCGCCAACCTGATCGACGACATTCAACACCAGCGCAAGCTCCTCCAGGCCGAGCGTGGCGATCTGGAGTTAGAAATCGAACCCGTTCAGTTACGCCCATTTCTTCAGAGCGTGTACCGGGTGTGCGGATCCACCATTGTCGGAAAGAACCGCCACCTGCTGCTCACCGATCCGCCGGACGCCCTGCTCCACACCGATGCCGTACTGGTCCGGCGCAGCATCGTCAACCTGATCAAGAACGCCGCGGAAGCCACGCCCATCGGCGGCACAATCACACTGGCCTGCCAGTTGACGCCGGGCACCGTGTGTTTCCTGGTACACAACCCCGGGTTCATGGACGACTATGTCCGGCAACAAATCTTCCTCCGGCCCTTCACCACCAAACCTGGCAGCGACCGTGGCCTGGGCACCTACAGCGTGAAACTCTTCGTGGAACGTTACCTGAACGGGCGCGTGCAGTGGACGTCCAGCCCATCCGAAGGCACGGTGGTTTCCTTTCAGATCCCGCGCATTCAGTAAGATAGTAGGGCAACATGCCACTTCGCAGTTACACCATCACCCAGGGCCGGGATCGCGCCGCTGCCCGTTCCCAACTGAAAGCTATCGGATTCACTGACGAGGATCTCAAGAAGCCAATCATCGGAATCGCCAATACCTGGATCGGCACCATGCCGTGCAATTTCCTATTGCGCGACCTGGCGGTCAAAGTTGCCGAGGGTATTCGCGCGGCCGGCGGCACGCCCATGGAGTACAACACCATCGCGATCAGCGATGGCATCACCATGGGTACCGAAGGCATGAAGGCGTCGCTGGTCAGCCGCGAGGTGATCGCCGATTCCATCGAACTGGTGGCGCGCGGCCACATGTTTGACGGCATTGTGGCGCTGGTGGCCTGCGATAAAACCATCCCAGGGGCGGCCATGGCGCTGCTGCGGCTGAATATTCCCAGCTTGATTCTCTACGGCGGAACCATCATGCCGGGCCGCTATCACGGCCGCGATCTCACCGTGCAGGACGTGTTTGAAGCCGTGGGTGCCAATGCGGCTGGCAAAATGTCCGACCTGGAGCTACTGGAAATCGAGAACAGTGCGTGTCCCGGAGCCGGTGCATGCGGCGGCCAGTTCACCGCCAACACCATGGCCACCGTGATGGAGCTGATCGGGCTCTCGCCCATGGGCACGGCCTCAGTTCCGCAGGTGGACCCGCGCAAGAACGATGTAGCCAAGCGCTGCGGCGAAATCATTCTCACAGCCGTGAAGAACGATCTGAAGCCCCGCGACATTGTCACCCGCGCTTCTTTCGATAACGCCATCGCGGCGGTGGCGTCCACGGGTGGCTCCACCAATGCCGTGCTCCACCTGTTGGCCATGGCGCGCGAGGCCGAGGTGCCGCTCGAAATCGACGATTTCCAGGCAGTCAGCGAACGTACCCCGCTCCTGGTCGACCTGAAGCCCTCAGGCAAATACGTGGCGCTCGACGTGGATAATGCCGGTGGCATCCCGGTGATCGCGCAACGGCTGGTGCAAGGCGGTTTCGTGGATGGATCCGCTAAAACCATTACCGGACGCACCTTCGCGGAGGAGGCCGCTGACGCCAGGGAAACCCCGGGCCAGCAGGTGATCCGCTCCCTGGAAAATCCTATCAAGAAGAGCGGCGGCCTGGTGATCCTGCGCGGCTCTATCGCCCCCGAAGGCTGCGTCATCAAAGTCACCGGGATTGAGCGGAAGATGCAGCGCGGCCCGGCCCGCGTTTTCAATTGCGAGGAAGACGCCATGAAGGCCGTCCTGGCAGGCCACATCAACCACGGCGATATTTTAGTTATCCGTTATGAAGGGCCGCGCGGCGGACCTGGAATGCGCGAGATGCTAGGAGTGACCGGTGCAATTGTGGGCGCGGGCCTCTCCGACAGCGTAGCCCTGCTCACCGACGGGCGGTTCAGCGGTGCCACACGCGGATTCATGGTGGGTCACGTTGCGCCTGAAGCCGCTATTGGCGGGCCGATCGCCGCGATTGAAGAAGGGGATTCGGTTCTCATAGATATCGAAAACCGGAAAATCGAACTGGAAGTGCCGGCGGAAATCGTCGCTCAGCGCTTGGCCAACTGGAAAGCGCCGGAGATTCGTTACAAGACGGGGGTTTTCGCTAAATACAGGGCATTGGTAGGATCCGCCGCGCAAGGTGCAATGACAAATCCTACGTGGTAGGAAACTAAAACTGCGACATCGGTCTTACCGAGCGCTCAGACGTTTTCCGCAACCGCCCTTCCATCTTCGGAAGGGCGGAACGTGGGGATGCTTAGGAATCTGATATCGAATTAGAGTTTCACCCAGCCACGGTTGGTAGCATGGAGCGGCATTGACGATACCACTCGGCCTAAGAAGTCTTAAAGATGACCTTCAATCATCTTGACGACATCGGTCTTTCCGAGCGCCCCGACTTTCTGTTCTACAATCTTGCCGCCCTTGAAAAGCAGGAGGGTGGGAATGCCCCGGATGTTGTAGCGCATCGCGGTGCCGCCATTCTCGTCCACGTTCACCTTGCCGACCTTCACTTTTCCGGCATAATCATTCGCCACGGCATCCACCGTTGGCGACATCTGGCGGCACGGGCCGCACCATTCTGCCCAGAAGTCCACCAGCACGGGAACTTCGGAATTCAGCACGTCCGCGTCGAACGTGCCATCTGTAAACGTCAGTGTGTTATCACCCGCCATAAAATCTTTCTCCTCTCAATGGATGTCAGGAAACCAAAAACGATTCAAGCCCCCGCCATACGACGGTACAATGCCGAGTACTCCGCGGCGGAAGCGTTCCACGACCAATCCTCCACCATAGCGTTACGCATCATCCCCAGCCACTGGTCGCGGTCTGCGTAGGCTCGCAGGGCATATTCGACGGCGCTCAGCAGCGCCCATCCCGCATAATCCCAAAACTTGAACCCGGTTCCTTCCCCGATGGTATCATCCAGGCCCCCGGTAGCGCGCACAATGGGCAACGTGCCGTACCGCAGGCTGTAGATTTGGTTCAACCCGCACGGTTCATACCGGCTGGGCATCAGGAACATATCGGAACCAGCTTCCACCCGGTGCGCTACGCCGTTATTGAACCCGATCCAATTGCCAAACTTGCGCGGATAGATCCCAGTCAGGTCACGGAACAGGTTCTCATACCGGTGGTCGCCGCTGCCCAGCACCACCATCTGGATATCGAGCCGGGCCAGATCTTGCGCCACGTAAGCCATCAGATCAAAGCCTTTTTGGTCGGCGAAGCGGGACACCATTCCGATCAGCGGACGGTCCAGATCGTCGGTGGGCAACCCGAATTCCTGCAGCAGCGCCCGCTTGCACTCGCGCTTGCCCGCCAGATCGTCCACGGAGAAATTCCGGGCGATGTAGCGGTCCGTCGCCGGGTTCCACTCGGCGTAATCCACGCCGTTTACGATGCCGGTCAGCCGCCCAGCCTGCCAGCGCAGCAGCCCGTCCAGGCCAAACCCGTGCTCCGGCGTCTGGATCTCGTTGGCATAGGTCGGACTCACCGTGCTCAGGAAATCGGAATACACAATGCCGGCCTTCAGCAGGTTCACCTGGCCGTTGTGCTCCACCCCATCCTGGCGGAAATTGCGCGGGTCTACAGCAAGGTCCGGCATGGCCGAGGGCGGCGTTGCTCCCTGGTACCCCAGGTTGTGAATCGTAAACAACGTGCGCACGTGAATAAACGTGGGATCGTTCTGGAAGAACTGCCGCAGATAGAGTGGAAGCAGGCCGGTCTGCCAGTCGTGGCAGTGGATAATATCGGGCCGGAAAATCAGCCGGGCCACCACCAGCGCAGTCATCGAAAGCACCGCGAACCGCATGTGGTTGTCGGCGTAGTCGCGTCCGTGCTCGTTGTAAATGCCGGCGCGATCAAACAGCTCAGGGCAATCTACCAACAGGAATGGCACTCCGCGATGCACGCATTCGAATAAATCCACCGTGTAGCCCTTGCCTAAATCGATGCGGAGGTTGCGGTAAACCTCGCGCAACGGAGCCGGATAGCGGTTCGCCCGATACGCCGGCAGCACCACCGCCACCTCTTCGCCGCGTTGCTGCAAGACCTCCGGCAGCGCGCCCACCACATCCGCCAGTCCGCCGGTCTTGCAGAAAGGAGTGGCCTCGG
>JBBQUE010000065.1:0-9415 GCA_038212805.1 Bryobacterales bacterium
GATCTGGTCCATGTCGAAGCCGGTGGCGGGGGCCGCGATTTTGATGTTGATGGAAGAAGGCAAAGTCCGGCTGAACGATCCGGTGTCGAAGTTCATTCCAGAATTTCGGGGGATGAAGGTGGCCGTTGCTCAGACCGCCCTGAATCAAGGTGTTCAGACCGCTGCTCCCACGGGGGCGCCGCAGTTTTACACCATCCCGGCTACGCGCGAGATCACGATTCAGGATTTGCTCACGCACGTATCCGGGCTGGGTAGCGGGCCCGCCAGCGGCGCGGAGATGCAGCGGATTGGTCACAAGCAAGGGGAAAACCTGGCGGCGTTCATTCCGCGCCTTGGCACCACGCCGCTGGATTTCCAGCCCGGCTCGAAGTGGACCTATAGTGCGCTGGCTGCCTTTGATACCTTGGGCCGCGTGGTGGAAGTGGCGTCCGGCCTGAGCTTCGATCAGTTTCTGCGCCAGCGCATTTTCAATCCCTTGGGAATGAAGGACGCGTATTTCAAAATGCCGGAAGACCGCTGGCCGCTGGTGCCTACCAGCTACCACCGCGGCGGGGAAACCATGACCAAGGTGGAGCGGCAGAACTGGCTGGTGAGCGATCCTTACTACTCGGGAGCGGGTGGCCTGATGGCGAGTGCCGAAGAATACGCGAAATTTGGCCAGATGCTGCTGGATGGGGGGCAATTGGACGGAAAGCGGTTACTGAGTCCGAAGACGGTGGAGCTGATGGCGTCCGCGTTCGTTCCCGACACCATGCCCGGGCGATCCCCGGGGCGCGGCTTTGGCCTGAGCGTGCAAGTGGTGACGGATCCGATCGCCGCTGGGATGCGCGTTTCGAAGGGCAGTTTCGGATGGGATGGCGCTTACGGGACGCATTTCTGGCTGGATCCCAAGGAGAAGATCGTGGGCATCCTGATGATCCAGACCGATAATCCGAACCGCCAGTTCGACCGCGATTTTGAGAACGCGGTGATGCAGGCTGTCGTGGAGTAGCCCGTGCGAAGTTTAACCCGCTTCAGGCCACGCATTGCCGGGCGGATGCCGAATTTGAAAATCGAGGACTGGACGAAAGACTAACCCTACTGATCTAGCGGCACTTCAAAAAACAAAAGCCCCTTGCCGGTCATGGCTTCATTGATCCCGGTGAGGTATAGCTTTGAACCTGGCCGGTGCCTCGCCTGGAAATAGAAGAATCCATGCGCCGATTCGTGCGCCGGCAGCATACGTGCCGAGAACGCCCGTTCAATTATTTCCAGCGAATCGAGCGGGTTCTTTTTCTTGAACACGCCCTTCGGAATAGGGCTGCCCATGTTCGTCTCCGGGCGCTTGGGAGCGGAGCCCACGTACCGGACTTCGGTCACCGGGGTGGCTTCAATGCGGCTCCGGTCCAGCCCCGTGTACTCCACCTGCAAGTTGTCGAGCCGCATGGCCTTGTCCGTGTCATTCTGGATGATGACCAGAACAGGCAGCACTCCATGCTGGTAGGGATTCACCTTGCCGAATGCGGTGTGGGCCAGTTCATCGCTGTCGTAGGGGATCGCCGCCACTGTCACGTGATCGTTCGTTTGCTTCGAGGAATAGGACGACGCCACGCCGGGTGAGAACTTGGCCGCGGGCTTGTCCGCCCCTGCCAGCAATCCCACGCACATGCCGCTGAGAGCCCCCGTGAGAGCCCCGGTGAGAATAATGATCCAGCGCCGGTTTGTGTTTTTTGCGTATTTCATCATTCGCGTTTTGGGATTCCCTTTCCTTGTATTGTATTTCCTCTATCGTGGCAGCCGCGACGGCCGTTATTTCAGCCGCTTTCAAGAACGGCTGGGCCATCTGCCGGACTCCTTCCACCGGACGCTGCCGGGCTCCATCTGGTTGCACGCGGTCTCGGTAGGCGAGGTGATCTCGGGCGTGCGGCTGATTGAAGAACTTCGCAAAACGAACCCATCGATTCCCATTTATCTCTCCACCACTACGTTAGCGGGCCGGGCCGTCGCGGAACAAAAAGCCCGCGAGATCGTGGACGGTATCTTCTATTCGCCGATCGACTATGGGTTCGTGGTGAGGCGGGTGATTCGGACCATCCGGCCGGCCGTGGTGATCGTGCTTGAGACCGAGATATGGCCGGTGCTGTATCAAGAAGTGAAGCGCGCGGGCTGTGGGCTGATGGTGCTGAACGGGCGGATCTCTGACCGTGCCTTCCCCCGCTACCGCCGGTTTTGTTGGATGTTCGCGCCCGTGCTGGCACTGCCAGACGCGATTCTGGTGCAAAGCGATAAAGATGGCCGGCGCTATCTGGAGGCAGGCGCGCCGGTGGGTTCCGTGCGCGTTTTTGGAAACTTGAAGTACGATGCCGCGGTGGCCACGGGCACACCTCCGGAGTTTGTGGCACACGCACTGGAAGCTTTGCAACCAGCGCAGATCTGGATCGCGGCCAGCACCATGCCGGGCCGGGACGCCCAAGACGTGGATGAAGACGACATTGTCATCGGCGCGTTTCAGCAACTGAGCGCACGCTTTCCCGGGTTGCTGCTGATCCTGGCTCCACGGCATCCAGAGCGCTTTGATCTGGCGGCAAACAAGCTGCGGCAGGCGGGTTTGGCTTCGTTTCGCCGTTCCGCCAATCGCATCCCGGATGGCTTCGTTTTACCGGGCGTGCTGTTGCTGGACACCATAGGGGAACTCGCCAGCCTTTTCCCCGCGGCGGATGTGGTGTTCATGGGCGGGACGTTGGCGCGGCGCGGTGGCCACAATGTTTTGGAACCCGCGGTTTGCGCCAAGCCGATTGTAGTTGGGCCGCACATGGAAAACTTCGCCGATATCGCCAGTGCGTTTGAGGACGCCGGTGCGTGGCGACCTATCCCAGACGGAGACGCACTGGCCGACGCGGTGGAGGATCTTCTACGGAACGCCGGGGACTTGGGCCGTCGAGCAGCGGACCTGGCGCGCCAGAGCACCGGCGTAGCGGCCCGCGCGGCCCAGGAAATCACCGCCGCCCAAGACCGCGCACTGCCGCAATGGAACCGGGCCGGACCCTCTAAGCCACTGCTGTGGGCACTGGCCAAAGCATGGGAGGCAGGTAGCCGGCGCAAGCAGAGGCGCGATGAGGAGACTGCGCGAGCGTTAGAGCGTCCCGTGATCAGCGTGGGCGGCATTGCCATGGGGGGAACGGGGAAGACTCCGTTCGTGGCGTGGTTGACGGAACGTCTGCGAGCTCGCGGTCTGCAGCCGGCCATCCTGACGCGCGGTTACCGGCGACGGTCGGTCGACAAGACGATTTTGATCCGGGCCGGTTCCAGTCTCTCCACTTGGTACACGGGTGACGAGGCCCAGATCTTCGTGCGTGCCGGACTGGCCCATCTGGGCATCGGGGCGGACCGCTGGTCCACGGGACGGATGGTGGAAGAGAAGTTCCATCCTGACGTGTTCGTACTGGACGACGGCTTTCAGCATGGCCGCCTGCGCCGGAATCTGGATATCGTGTTGATCGACGCCCTGAATCCCTTCGCCGGGGGCGAGGTGTTCCCGCTGGGCTACTTGCGCGAACCCATGGAAGGGCTCCGGCGCGCGGACGTGTTTGTGATAACGCGTGCGCAGCCCGGGCGGCAGTATGCGGGTATTCGCGCAGCGCTGCGAAAAGTCAATCCTGTTGCGCCGGTCTTCCTGGCCTCGGTAGTCCCTCAGGCATGGCAATCCGCGCAGCCCGCCATGGGGCCGGTGGCGGCATTCTGCGGGTTGGGCAACCCGGACACGTTCTGGCAGACGCTGCATGAGCAAGGGTTCAATCCGGTGTTTACCTGGACGTTCGGGGACCACCACCGCTACCGTCCGCGGGAGTTACAGCGGCTGGCCTATCAGGCCAAGGTGCGTGGATTGAACGCCTTGCTGACTACCGAGAAAGACGCGATGAACCTTCCCCCGAATGCCCAGGAACTGGTGGCACCTTTGGAGATTTACTGGCTGAAGATTGGGACTGTGGTGGAGGAGGAAACCGCGCTGCTGGCCCTTATTTGGGCGGCGTGCGCAGTACGTTAGGTGTCGTAATGCCAAACGCTCCCTAACGGTCGCGGCTCAGAAAAGCCTGGCGAGCCGCGCGCACAAGCAAGCGGTCTCCTGGAATTGGATCTACAAGCCCTTACTTCAACGGCGCATGCGGTATAGTTGCCGGTGCTCAGTGAAGCGGCGTGCGCAGGTGGATCGTCACAGTCCGGCTGACGTAACCTTCGCCCTTCGGCATGTCTACCAGCAAGGTCCCCGCATCCAGGGTGTCTTGCTCCACCGACGTTACTTCGGCCGCGCCCAGCAGCGGGATGCGGTACAGGGTCAAGGCGCGGCCTGAGAGCGTTAACTGCAACTGTTGCGGAGTCCAACGTTCCGCTGTCACCTTCAGGTTGACGCTGGGTGCGCCCAGTTGTGGCGGCAGGTACGGTACGGCGTAACCGAACAGTCCGCTGTGGGCGATGGTGAATTTGGTGGTACCGGGGATGGCCTTCAACGTAAAATGCGGATGCCAATCCACCGCGCTGCGTTCCTCGCGATAACCCGGCGTAGTCACGCGGGCGGTGGGCGCGTAAGCCGGGGCGAAGTCGATCGTCAAGGGGTCGGCCCCATGGTTCTCTATCTCCAGCCGTAGTTCGGTTGCGGTTCTCTCCAGGGCGAAGTCCAGCAAGGCTCCCCGGATTCCCAACGTGTTCCAGTCCGCCGGGAGATGGGGCGCGAAGGTGACAGTTTTACGCGGCACGTCGATATTCAAGCCGCACAGGCCGCGCAGGAGGGGAGACACCACCATGGCGGCCGACCAGATCTGATGCGGGGATGCGGTGGAGAGCGCGGAGTATGTCAGCCCCGACAGCACCTCAGTGCTATGGCCGCCCGCGCCGTCGAGAGCCAGCCACGCATTGGCGCGCAGGTTGGCATAGGCCGATGCCGCCGCGTGATAGCGGTATTCGCCCACTGAGGCCCAGCCGGTGAAGAGCGGCCAGATGGATCCAAAATGGTAGCCATCGGGCGCGAACAGCGGGTTCTGCGTGGAGATGATGCGCATGCCCCAATCCGCGGCGTGGTCCTCGGCGGAGAGCCGGTCGATCATCTCGAGCGAATTCTTTGGATCCAGCAAGCCAAACCACATGGGCACCGTAGAAAGCACGCTGGGCTGATCCACGGCGCGGTTCGCGGTGTCGAGCGCGAAGGCGTAGGTGTGCGCCTGGGGCAACCAGAAGCGATCCTCCATTACCTTGCGCTTGGCTTCGAATTCGCCGGTGAGCGTACCCGCCAACGCCGCGTCGCCGGTCAGTTGCGCCAGCGCCGCCATGGATCGTAGCGCTTCCACGTAGCACCCGGCCTGGTAGAGTTCCACTTGTACGGGTAGCAGCGGTCCGCCTTCCACCCAGCCGTGGCCGTTGTGAAAGTTCCTGGGGAACCCGTTCGCCTCGAAATTGGCACGCATGAAGGCGAACGCCCGATTCAGGCGCGGCAGGCTGGCACGCGCAAATGCAATGTCGCCGCTGGCCTCCACGTAATTGCGTACGGCGATCACATAGAGCGGCGTGGCGTCGGCGGACGCGTAGCCGTAGGGATAATTCTCAAACCAGGGAACCAGGCTGGCGCTCTGGGCGATTTCGTGCGGCATCTTGCCATCCGCCCTCTGGTATTTCGCGATGAATTCGATGGCGGTCTTCGCGTTTGCCATGTCTCCGGCGGCGGTCAAGGCAAAGGTGGTCCAGAATGTATCGCGCCCAAAGAACCAGGCAAAGCCAGGCCGGTAGACTCCTTTGGACGGACCGTACCCCGCCACCAGACCCGTACCCAACAGCGGGTTCTCCACCATGCCGTTCATCATGCTGAGACGCGACCAGTCGTAGGCGGCTTGCAATGCCGGGTCCGGTAGATCGAGAGAAATAGTGCGCGCCAGGTAGTCCTGATTGCGCTGGCGTGCGCCCGTGATTACGGCTGGAGGGGCGGCCAGAATACGGCGGTAAACGTCCATGGCTTCGGCACGCGATTTCATGGATCCAGCCAACGCCAGCACCCGAACCGCCTTGCCCTTCACGGTTCCCAGCGAGAGCACGGTGGTTGCTTCCGACGAATAATTGGTGCCGTAATCGCGATCCTTTAATACCGCATCCGGGGACCCCAGCACAGCCGCGAAGGGCTGGCCGTCCGCACCGAAGAACATGGCGTGTTCCTTCGGATTCCACTCGCCGTACGACGTTCCGATGGAGGCTGGCCACATGGCCTGAAAATCGCGGGTGAACTCCACTTCAATCCCAAGCGGCGCATGCGACGATACTTCGAGACGGATCACCGCGCCCGGAAGATCGGCAGCCGCGGCCAGAGTTTCACGGACCTCAAATTCATCTCCGCTATAGATCAGCGTGTACGCACCGGGTTCCGAGACAATGCGCCGGGCGATGGACGCGCCCGGGATCAGCCGGTTATCCACGCGGAAGCGCAGGCGCAGGTCTTTGAAGATCTTGAGCGGATAGACGTAAGCTTCGAGCGTGCCGTCTTCGCGGCCCAGCAGGCTGGCCTTCGGACCGGTGACATCCAGGAATTCCCAGGCCCGCACTGGACGGGAGATGGTGAGGTCAGCGGCGTTCAGGCAGGCAAGACAGAGTAGCGCGATACCAACGGAGCGGCGGAGCAGGGCCATGCTGCTACCTTACAGCAGCACGGGCGACGATGCTCAACTTCTCCCATGTGGGCAGGCTGATACGGCGTTGTAATACATCGTAGTTGGAACGTTCGATGCGATCGAGCAGACGGCGATAGATCTGGACTAGCGCCCACAGTGAGGGCCGGCTGCGCTTGTGAATAAGATCCAGCAGCGGCGCGGAATCCTGATAATACCGCCGCGCCCGCTGCACTTCGAACTGCATCAGGCGAACGAAGTTGGCATCGTGCTGGCGCAAGTCTGTGTGGAAGCGATTCAGATCCTCGGATGGGATATAGACCCGGCCGTTTTCCAGATCCTCGCGCACGTCCCGCAGGATGTTCGTCAGCTGGAAAGCGATGCCGCAGTGCTCCGCCAAGGCGAGCGCTTTTGGTGAATCGAAGCCAAAGATGTGGATGGTGGTGAGGCCAACTACGCTGGCTACCTGATAGCAGTAGCGGTAGAGCTGATCGAAGTTGTCAAAGGCGCGCGGCTCCAGGTCGGAACTGACGCCTTCAATCATCTGCTGGAAATATTCGTGCGGAATGGCGAACCGCTGCACTGCGTCATGAAAAGCTGGCCACACGGCATGTTCGCTGAAGCGCCCTTGCAGCGCCTCCCCCAATTCCTCGCGCCACCGGCTAATCGAGGCCAGGTTTGCGCCGGGCTCATCGCTGAGGTCGTCACAGAAGCGCATGAAAGCGTACATGGCGCACATGGCGTTCTTTTGCTCTTCCGAAAGCAGGATGAAGGAGTAATAGAAATTGCGCGCCCGGGTTTTGGCCACGTGACGGCAGAACGCGTAGGATTTCTGGAGCGAAACGGCCATGGTTACAGCAGCGCCCAGAGGCACCGGCCCAACAGGCCGACGCGCTCCCACTTGGTGATTACCGGACGGGCAGCCAGGACGTTGTAATCGCACTGCTCGATCTTGCTCAGCATCCGCATGCCGCCCCGGCTAAAAAGCTGGAGATCAAAAGCCAGGCGGCGATTCACGGTCTTAGGCAAGGCCAGGCCTTCCACGAAAAGCTTGCGGGCCACGTCCAGCGCCTCTTTCATGGCGGCGCGGAAGGCGGGCGTATACGTGCGGCTCTGGAGTTCGGCCAGGGTATAGCCGTGCTTTTGAAGCAGGTCCAACGGCAGGTACACGCGGTCCTTCTCAAGGTCGACAATCACGTCCTGCCAGAAATTCGCCAGTTGCAGCGCCGTGCATGTGGCATCGGAGAGACGATCGCGCGCGGGGTCGTCATAACCGCAGAGGCGCAGCACCAACCGGCCCACCGGATTCGCGGAGTTGCGGCAATAAGCGAACACTTCATTCCAGTTGCCGTAACGGGTTATGGTCTGGTCGTGCTCGAAAGCGGAGATTAAATCGTGGAAGAGTTGGACCGGAAGGTTATGTTTCAGTACCGTTCCGGCTAGCGCAACGAAAACTGGATGCCCGGCATCACCGCGGCCCATGGCCTGCAGCCCTTCGCGCCACCACGCCAGCAACCGGAGGCTTTCCGCTGTGTCGCCCATCTCGTCGCCCAGATCGTCTGCCCACCGGCAGAAAGCGTACACGTTGTAGAAATCCTGATGCAGGTTTTTCGGCAGCAGGAACGACACCACGTGGAAGTTTTCATAGTGGCTGGTGGCCAGCCAACGGGTGTATTGTTCCGCTTCGGGTACCGAGTAGGGGCGATTCAGGGCTTCCTGCGAAGCCACGAATAGTTTAGGAGACAGGTACGGCGTGGACAAGGCAGACGCCATGCTGGTTAAGGAATGATGGCGGTCTTCAGGTGACCGTTGTGGCTCATCAGGTGCTGCATTACTTCGAGCAGGTTCGAAAGCGGTTCCACGCGGTTTACAAAATCCTTGGCGGTCACCTGAGCCCGCGACACGAAATCGAGAGCTTTGCGGATATGCTTCGGGGTGTGATGGAAACTCGCCTTGCACGTCAACTCAGAATAGTGCAGGAGTTCGGTATCGATCGCGATCCGGCTGTCCTTCGGGCAGCCTCCAAAAAAGTTCACCGTGCCACCCCGGCGAAGCATGCGCACGGAGGCATCCCAGGCTTCCGGCAAACCCACCGCTGCAATGGCAACGTCCGCGCCGCGGCCTCCCGTAAGTTCCTTCACGCGCCGGACAAGGGCATCAGTCTCCGTTGCCAGCACCAGTTCGTCCGCGCCCATGGTTGCGGCCCGGTCAAGTTGCGACTGGCGGCGCCCAATGGCGATGACCCGCGCTCCATAAACCTTCGCCAGCCGGACAAACATCGATCCAATGGGGCCCAAGCCCATCACCGTAACGTTGTCGCCGGGACTGACTGCGGTTTCTTCCAAGCCCCGGATCACGCAGGCCAAAGGCTCAATCAGCGCGGCATCCTGATAAGTCACGTGCGCGGGTACTTCGTACAGATTTTTCTGAACAATGCGCGACGGAATGCGGATGAATTCGGCATAAGCACCGTTGTTGAACAGCAGATCGTCACACAGGTTTTCACTCCCGCGCCGGCAGAAAAAACAGTCGCCGCAGGGGGCGGAATTCGCCGCCACAACCCGTTGCCCCAAATGAAAGCCTGTTACTCCATCGCCCATGCCGACAATATCGCCTGCCAGTTCGTGTCCGAACAGAGCGGGAGGAACGATCATACGGGCATGGTATCCGCGTTTGAAAACTTTGACGTCGGTGCCGCAAGTAAGTGCCGCTTTGACGCGCACCAGCACGTCGCCCGGGCCTAGCTCGGGAACCTCGACTGCCTCGATCCGCAGATGCTCTTTTCCGTAGAGCAC
>JBBQUE010000066.1:0-9411 GCA_038212805.1 Bryobacterales bacterium
CTGGGAATTGCGTCCGGAGACGAACCCACGGCTGCCGAAGTAATCGATGTCGTCCCCCGCCGCCCACGTGCTGTTGGCGAGTAGCCCAATATTCATGGCGATGTCATTCGCCTTTGCGATAATTCAAGCGTCTAATGAGAAATCGGATTTTCCGCAGATACTTCTGGAGTGCGTTCCTGTTATTCGCGATTACTTTATCCGCGATGGATTTCTACGTGGTGCGCTCCGCCTGGTCGCGCCGGGTGGAGCGCCTGCAGGCGCAACTGGAATCGGAAGCGCGCATTCTGGCAGGCGAGAGTGTGGGGAACCTGTCCAGTTGGGTTCAGACCATCGCCGCACGCGCGGGTGTGCGGGTTTCAGTGATCGATCCGGAAGGGAAAGTGGCCGCCGATTCTTCTCCGGACGGCAGCCTCTCTGCCTCCGCGGACTCGGAAATCGTGGCTGCCACTGAAGGCCGCATGGGGCGCGGCATCCGGCAGGTGGGCGATACCGAGACCCTGCTGATAGCCGCTCCGTTTCCCAACGCGGGTGGCGCGGGTTGGGTGTTGCGGCTGTCGTCGCCGCTCTCTGGAGCCAACGCCCAAGTCTCCGATCTCCGCCTGCGGTTAGTGCTGGCTTCGTTTTTTAGCCTTGCCCTGGCGTTGACGCTGATGTTGCAATTCATGTTTTCGTTCTCACGGCGGGTAGCGCGCCTGCGCATCTACATTGAAGGCCTGCCGGACGCCAGCTTGCCGGACGACGAACTGCCCGGTGGCGACGACGAACTGGGATCGCTGGCGCAGGCGCTCCGCCAGACCGCGCCGAAAATCCGCGACCTGTTGGAAAAGCTGAAGCTGGAAGGGTCCCGCCGCGAAGCTATCCTGGCCAGCATGGTGGAGGGAGTTCTGGCGGTCGACAAGGAACTGAGGGTCACATTTTGCAATAAATCGTTTGCCTGCACGATTGGTGCGAAGATGCCCGTTCCTGAAGGCGTCCCGCTGCTGGATCTGGCGCGCGACCCCGGACTGCGCGACATTCTGGTGAACGTCTTGAACAGCGGCGAACCCATTGAGCGCCGCATTCATCTGCGCGCCGTGCAGTCCCACTCCTTCGAGATTCAAGCCACGCCGCTGGCCGGTCCGTCCGCCCGGGGCGCCCTGGCTATTCTGCATGACATCACCGAACTGGAGCGGCTGGAGCGTGTCCGGAAAGACTTCGTGGCCAACGTATCGCACGAACTGCGCACGCCCCTGGCCGCCATCCGCGGTTACGCCGAAACCCTGCTGGATGGCGCTCTGGAGGACGAAGAACACAATCGCAAGTTCGTGGAGGTGATTCTAGCGCATGCCATCCGGCTGAACAATATCGCGTCCGATCTGCTGGTTCTCTCCGAATTGGAATCCAGCGGCGGCGCGGCCCAGGCCAAGCGGGTGTCCATCCGGTCCAGCATTGAAGCCGCGCTGCGCACCGTGGAATCCGCCGCCAAAGTGCAAAACGTGCGCGTTGTTTCCGGACCTATTGAAGATCTTTACGTCATGGGTTTTGAGATCCGGCTGGAGCAGGCTTTCGTCAACCTGCTGGATAATGCCGTGAAGTTCAACCGGCCGGCGGGCGAAGTGCGCATTGAGACCGGCGGCATTCGGGATGGGAAAGCTATGATTACCATCTCCGATACCGGCATCGGCATCCCCTCTGAGGACGTTTCACGCATCTTTGAGCGCTTTTATCGCGTGGATAAGGCGCGGTCGCGCGCCGTGAGCGGCACCGGGCTTGGCCTCTCCATCGTCCGCCACGTAATTGAACAGATGGGTGGAACGCTCAAGGTGGAGAGCCAATTAGGCAAAGGTTCCCAGTTCACAATCCTGCTGCCTTGCGAGGCGGAAGTTCCCCCTCCGGATCTAGTGCGACCCGGCCTGCTCAGCGCCTAAGCCCGTGGTGGAGCGGACCAGCAACTCCGTGAAGCGGTCTTCGGTGGTGCGCTTTCCGCGCGCCAGCGTTCCCAGCCAGGCTCCCAGGAAACCCAGCGGGATGCTCAGAATGCCCGGATTCTCCAGCGGAAATAAAGGTTTCGCTTGAATCAGATGGCGCGCCGCGGCGGCTACCGTGGGCCCGTCCACGCCCATGATGCTGGGGCTGATGGCGATCAGAACCATGGATGAGATTAACCCGGCGGCCAGCCCGCACACCGCTCCGCTGGTATTGAAGCGCCGCCAGAACAAAGCGAATACGATAGCCGGTAGATTGGCGGAGGCCGCCACCGCGAATGCCAACCCCACCAGGAACGCGACGTTGAACGTGGGCCCCAGCACAATGGCGATCGCGATGGAAACCGCCCCCACCACGAACGCCGTGATACGTGCCACCCGGACTTCTTGTCCCGGCGTCCGATACTTGCCATGATGAATCACGTTGCTGTAAAAATCATGCGCGAACGAGGTGGACGCGCTGATGGTCAAGCCGGCCACCACCGCCAGTATCGTTGCGAACGCGATGGCGGAGATGAAGGCGAAGAAGATATCGCCTCCCAGCCTTTGCGCCAGCAGCGGAGCGCTCATGTTGATTTTCCCATGAGCTTCAATGAAATCACGGCCCAGGATAGTAGCCGCGCCGAAGCCCAGGAACGTGGTCATCAGATAAAACACGCCGATGATTCCCATGGCCCACACCACGCTGATCCGCGCTGTCTTTGCGTCCGGGACGGTGTAGAAGCGCACCAGAACATGGGGCAGGCCGGCGGTGCCCAGCACCAGGGCCAATCCTAGCGAGATCAAGTCGATGGCACCGTAGGGCGGCTTGTAGCGCAACCCCGGTTCCAGGAAATCCACCACGCGGTTGCCCACCTTCACGTGCGCTACGGCGTCGAAGAATTCGGCCAGGCTGAAATGAAAGTGCGCCAATACCAGAATGCTCAGCAGCAAGGTGCCGCTCATCAGAAGCACGGCCTTCACAATCTGGACCCAGGTGGTGGCCAGCATTCCCCCGAAAACCACGTAAGCCACCATCAGGATCCCCACGATGGTGACCGCGGCGGAGTAACCCACGCCCGAATCTTTCAAAAGCAAACTGACGAGCGTTCCGGCGCCCACCATCTGGGCGATCATGTAAAACGTGCTCACCAGCAGCGTGCTCAGTGAGGCCATCGCGCGCACGGGGCGTGGGTCCAGGCGATAGGCCAGCACGTCCGCCATCGTGTACTTGCCGGTGTTGCGCAGCGGTTCCGCCACAATCAGAAGTACGGTGAGGTACGCGACCAGGAACCCCACCGAATACATGAACCCGTCGTAGCCCTGATACGCGATCATCCCGGCAATTCCTAAAAACGAAGCCGCGCTCATGTAATCGCCCGCCACGGCAATCCCGTTCTGCCATCCTTTGATCTGCCGCCCGGCGGCAAAGTAAGCGCTGGCTCCGCTGGATCGGCGCGCCGCCCAAGCTGTGATCAGCAACGTCAGCGCAATAAACCCGACGAACATCAACACCGCGGGAGACATTTATGGCTTCTCCGCATTCTGCAGAATCCGGGCCGCCATGCCGTCGAACCTGGAGGCCATGCGGAGGTACCACGCGGCCAGGATCCAGGTCATGAAAAACTGCGATAGCGCAAAGAGGTAGGCGATATTCAACGGCCCCCAAACGCGCCGCTTCATCATGTCCGGCGCGAAGCCCACCAGCACGGGAAGGGAGATGTAATAGACCAGGAAGAATATCGTGGACGGAACGATAAAGCGTCTTTTCGCCGCGAGCAGAGCGGAGAATTCAGGCGTGCGGGCGATCCGGTCCCATTGGTTTGGCGGCGGCATAGGTAGACCTGAAAGTGTACAGCATTACCCTTGCAGCGCTATGCCCAGCGCACGGGTTATTTAAGCGGCCTACCGCGAGCGCTTCCAAACAATCGTGGCGAGGCCCCGGACCGAATCGGCCTGAAGAATCAGCCGGTCGCCCTCGAAGCGGTAAGCGCGAATCTGTTTTGTGCCCACGTAGTTTGGAAACCATGATCCCTCCACCAGGTGCGTGATCGTGTGGCCCTTCTCATCCACCGTGTAATGCCCGAAGTAACCAACGTATCCCCGGAACGCCGCAAGCACTTCCACATCGGTACCCTGATCATAATTCGCCGACGCAAACTTGGGCACGCCGCTTCGCATCAGATGGGCCGACATGCGACCCTGCGCATCGTATGAAATCCGGCCAACGGGATTTGGGCCCAGCGTCTGCCTGGTCTCCCCGCCGGGGGTCCGCAGCTCATAGGAGACCAGGTCCCAGGCCCCGATCAGCTTCTGCTGGACGCTACCTTCCGCTCCAAACGCCAACGGCATGGCAGCCGCAAGCAAGACAAGTAATTTCATGCGCAGAGCATATCACGGCTATCTAGTTTCCGGCGCAAAATTCGCCGTCCGGCTCACGGACGCGCTCGCTCACGCCCGGCGTCCGGCCACAAGTCCAGTGCTGTCGACGAGCCATTCCGAGCCACGCGCGTAAGCAAGTGGTCCTCTGTGCAGGACCGGAATTTTGAGCCGCGAAGCGTCTAGAGCGGCTTGCCTTCGCGCAGTTCATCGGTGGCGCGGCGCACTACCTTGTCGCCGGCCTGCAGCGCCCCGGAAATCTCAACCAGGTCCCCATCGGCGGCACCCTTCTTCACGTCCACCCATTGGGCGTGGCCGCTTTGATTGCGGATCACGAACGTACGCTCGGTCGTGGTAACCACCGCGGTCTTAGGCACGAACAGCGCAGCCTTGCCGCTCCGCACTGGCCAGTTCACCTTGGGATACATGCCGGGCGAGAGCGACCCATCGCGGTTGTTCACGTCCAGCTCCACAGCCATCGCGCGAGTCTGTGGATCCAAGGCATGCGATACGCGCGCTACGGTTCCGCTGTACGCCCGATCTGGATACGCCGGGACATGGAAGGGCACCGCCGCCCCGCGCACCATGCCGCCAATATCTTGCTCTGGCACCGGCACCACCAACCGCAGCCGGGAGATTTGTTCCAGCACCAGCAGCACTGGATCGTTCGCGCCCGGGCCCACCAGCGCCCCCGGATGGATGCTGCGTTCGGTAACAATTCCATCGAACGGCGCTGCGATCCGGAGATAAGCCTCCATCTCTTTCCGCGCCTGCACCACCGCCACCGCCACGCGCTTGGCCTGCTCACGGCTGCTGACCAAGGCCTGGGCTCCGTCTAATTGCCGCTGGGCCTGGATCAATTCGTTGGCCGCGATTGCCCCAGGCGTTTCCGACGCTTTCTTCAACCGGTCCACGGTGCTCTGCAACGCCGCCATCTGCGCCGACGCCTGCACCCGCTCCGCTTCCGCGGCCTCCACACGGAATTCCGCTTCCGCGATCAGTGCCTGCATCTCTGGCGCGCTCAACTCCACCAGCTTTTGCCCACGCTTCACCGCGCTACCCCGATCCACTAAAACGCGTTCCACCGTGCCCGCCACGCGTGCGCGCAACTGAACGCTCAGGTAAGGCAGGAACTCGCCCGGCAATTCCACCACGCGCGACGTGGGCTTCGACACCACCGCCACCAGCGCCGTCTGCTGAGCCCACGCGGCGGCCCCCGACAACAGCAAAACAAGAAGTCTACGTCGCATCGTGATACCGGCTTTCAGGATTCATCGGGTTCAAAGAGAGTGACTTGGTGGAAGCCCCGCGTTGCAGAATCGCATACAGCGAAGGCAGTATCGTGAGCGTGGTGAAGGTGGCCGCAATCAATCCACCGATCACGGCGCGGCCCAGCGGCGCGGTCTGGCCCCCGCCTTCCGTGAATCCAATCGCCATGGGAACCATACCGGAGATCATGGCCGCGGCCGTCATCAAAATCGCGCGCAGACGGCTGCCTGCCCCCTCGCGGGTGGCGTCGAAGAGCGGCATGCCCCGCAGCCGTGAGCGTTCCGTGAACGTTACCAGCAGGATGGAATTCGCCACCGCGATCCCGATGGCCATGATCGCGCCCATGAACGATTGCACATTCAACGTGGTCCCGGTAAGCAGCAGCATCAGCACCACGCCGCACAGCACAGCCGGGATGGTCAGCACAATCGCCAGCGCCAACCGGAGCGATTGGAAGTTCGCGGCCAGCAGCAGGAAGATCACCAGCACGGCCAGCAGCAAGCCCACCTGCAATCCACCGATGGTCTGCTCCAGCGGCGGGATCTCACCGCGCATGCGCACGCTCAGGCCCTTGGGCGGCGCACCGGCCAACGGCAGCACGGCGTTTACTTTCGCGGCCGCTTCCCCCAGCGTCATGCCGTGGATGTTGGCCGTCAAGCTGACAATATGCTGCCCGTTATAGCGTTCAATCAGCCCCGGCATGGTGCCCGTTTTGAGCTTGGCCACATCGTCCAGCGTGGTCTCCTGACGGCCGTTCCGCATGATGGGGATCGCGCCAATCTTGTCCAGTCCCTGCATCCGGTTCTGCTGCATTTGCACCTGAATCTGGAACGCGTTGCCGGATGCCGGATCCCGCCAGTAGTTCGGTTCCACGAAGCGCGATGACGACGTGGAAGGGACCACCGACCGCGCCACATCGGACATAGTCAAGCCAAACTGCCCGGCCCTTTCGCGATCGATGTTGATGTCCAGCGTGGGGTAATTCATCTCCTGCGCGAATTGCAGATCGCGCAGAAACGGCAGCTTCGCCAACTGCGTGCGCAGCTTCGCGGCATACGCGGCATCGTCCGCCAGGCTGGCCCCTTGCACCGCGACTTCAATGGGCGTGGGTGAGCCAAAGCTCATCACCTGGCTGACAATATCGCCCGCCTCAAACGAAATCCGCGTGCCGGGTAATTCACGCTTGAAACTCGCGCGCAGCCGCTCCCGCAGAGGCTCATCGCGCGGGGCATTCG
This sequence comes from Bryobacterales bacterium, assembly GCA_038212805.1. GTDB lineage: Bacteria > Acidobacteriota > Terriglobia > Bryobacterales > Bryobacteraceae > JANXQZ01. The sequence goes on from JBBQUE010000066.1 coordinate 6,827, forward strand.
GCTTCAGCGAAATCTGGATGATGGCTTCCTGGGGCCCACTGGTGAACAGATGGATCAGGTTCACCGGATAGCTGGGCGGCTGAATCCCCACAAAATCGCTGGTAATGGAAATGTTCTCCGGCCCCGCATCCTTGCCGATAATATCCAGCGCGCGCATCACCACGCGCTCTGTTTCTTCCACGCGCGTTCCCGGGGCCGCACGCAGCCGGATGCGCATCAGAGTGGGATCCGTATCCGGAAAAATCTCCGTGCCCAGGCGCGGCAGCAGAACGTACAACAGGCCCAGCGACGCCACCAGGTACACAATCGCCACCGGCCACCGCAACGCCATTACCGCGTTCAGATAACGTTGATACAACCGGTGCAGGCCGCCCTGCTCTTCCTGCGCATGCCGCTCTTTCATCAGCCACGTGGAGAACACCGGCACCAGCGTGCTGGAAAGCAAATACGAAGCGATCATGGCGAAGCCCACGGCCAATGAGAGCGGCACAAACAACTGCTTCCCCACGCCCACCAGGAAGAACGAAGGCACAAAAACCGCCAGGATACAAAGCATGGAAAGCAGGCGAGCCATGGCCGTCTGGCTGCACGCTTCCACCACGGCGCGCGCCCGGGAAACGCCCGGCAACATTTGCGTATGGATGTTTTCAATCTCCACCGTAGCCTCGTCCACCAGCACGCCCACCGCCAGCGCCAGCCCGCCCAGGGTCATGATGTTGATGGTCTGGCCGGTGCCCCAGAGCAGGATCACCGCCGCCAGCAGCGCGAACGGAATATTCATCACCACGATCAAAGCGCTCCGCCAATCGCGCAAGAACAGCAGCACCATCAAACCTGTCAGGGCCGCGCCCAGCAGGCCTTCCGTCACCAGCCCGCGAATGGAATTCGAAACGTAGGGCGATTGATCGAACTCCAGCCGCACGTCCACATCATCCGGCACGGCCTTCTTGAATTCCGGCAGCGCTGCCTTCACGCGATTGATCACCGCCAACGTGGACGCATCCGCGCGCTTCGTCACCGGGATGTAGACCGATCGTTTGCCGTTCACATGCGCATACGCGGTGATGATGTCGGTAGCGCTTTCAATCGACCCGATGTCGCGCAGGTACAAAGTATTCCCCGCCACGGGACGAATCGGCGCGTCCATCAGCTCCGCCAGATTCCCACCCAGTGCCGCATTGGTCCGCGCAATGCGATTCGTCTTTCCGGTCCACATATTCCCCGAAGGCATCACCAGCGTGGCCTTGCTCACGGCCGCGATGGCTTCTTCGGGCGAGACCTGATATTCATGCAGCTTGTCCGGATCCAGAGTCACCACAATGGTCCGCTGATTGCCCCCAAATGGCGGCGGCGCGGAAACACCCTGCAGGGTCGCGAACAAAGGCCTTACCCTGTTGATGGCGAAATCCTGCATCTCACTGGGGGGCCGGTTCGGACTGCTGAACACCAGCAACCCCACCGCCACGCTGCCCGCATCGAAGCGCGTCACAAACGGCGGTACGGTGCCCGGTGGCATGAACGCGCGCGCCCGGTTCACGTAGCCCACCGTTTCGCCCATGGCCTGGGCCATGTCGGTGCCTTGATGAAATACCAGCTTCATCAGGGCCGCGCCTTGCACGCTCTTGCTCTCCACGTGGTCGATGCCGGTGATGTAGAGGAAATGATACTCGTAGTAATACGTCAGGTATCCTTCCATCTGCGCCGGATCCATGCCGCCATAGGGCTGCGCCACGTAGATGGCCGGGTCGCCCACCTGCGGGAAAATATCCACCGGCATGCGCTGGATCGCCAGCACAGCGCACAGTGCAATCGCGATCAGCGCGATCACCACGGTGACGGGCCGGTTAAGAGCCGCCAGAACTAATCTCACTGGCTGGCCTCCGCCAGAAACGGCTGTAGATCTCCTGCCGCCGTGGCAATCGCCAGCAATCCCCGCCAGACCCCCAGGCGCGCCAGTGCGTCGTCAATCTCGGCTTGCGCCAGAATCCGCTGGGCCTCCGCCAACGCCTCAATATTCGCCAGCCCTGCCTGATAACGTGCCGTGGTCTGCCGCACGGTGGTGCGCGCGGCCGTCAACTGCACTGGCGTGTTGGCCGCAATCCGCCGCGCCCCTTTTTCCATGGCCACGGCCCGGTTCCATTGGGCGCGCAGGTCCGTGGCAATCTGTTCCGCGCGTGCCGTCTGGACCCGGATGCTTGCGGCCTGGCCAGCTTCCCGTGCCCGCAGCGCCGGTAAATCCATCGCCGGAAAAGTTACCGTCAATCCCACGGCGAAGTTTTGCGTGGTCGGGCCCAGGCCATTCAGCGCGCCCAGCAAGCGCCCGTTGACGTCAGCGCCGGTGCCGCGCGCGTACGCCGCACCCTGTAAATAGAACCGCGGGAAGTACCCCCGCTCCAGCGCTTTCAACTGCGCCGCCGCCTGCTCCACGGCCGCCTTCTGCTCCAGCACCACCGGGTTCTTAGCTGTGTTCCCAGACATGTTCCCAGCCGTGTTCACATCTCCGCGCACGGGCTCCGGAGGCAAGGTCAGCAACTTCCCGCCCGCCACCTTGACAACGCCCGGGACACCCCCCGGCTCGCCGCCCG
>JBBQUE010000067.1:0-9411 GCA_038212805.1 Bryobacterales bacterium
GAAGGCTGGCATTGTAGTCGTGGTGGCGGCGGGCAACTTCGGGCGCGATAATTCATTGGGGGAACAGGGTTATGGCACTATAACCGCTCCCGGTAACGATCCGTACGTCCTTACCGTGGGCGCTATGAAAAGCATGAGTACCCCGTCCCGGACGGACGACCTGATCGCCAGTTACAGCTCCAAGGGACCAAGCTCAATTGATCATGTTGTGAAGCCGGACCTGGTGGCCCCCGGCAATCAGATCATTTCAGCTTCGGCCGCAAATAGCTATCTGGATGTCACTTACCCGGCGAATTTCCCTGTTCTCGGCGGGTCTACGCAAAGCTATTTGTTTACTTTGAGCGGAACCAGCATGGCTGCCCCGGTGGTAAGCGGAGCGGCGGCCCTTTTGCTGCAACAGAACCCCGCGCTCACGCCCGACCAGGTGAAGGCCCGGCTGATGAAGACCGCCTATAAATCGTTCCCGAAGAGCAGCATCGCGGTTGATCCGGCAACCAAGGCGCAGTACACCTCATATTACGATCTGTTTACGGTTGGTGCGGGATATCTGGATGTCCAGGCCGCCATCCTGAACACGGACACTTTCACCGGCAGCGCACTGTCTCCTGTGGCCACTTTTAACCTAAGCAGCAAGTCCGTCACGATTGCGAATATTGCGGGCACTAATGTGGTGTGGGGCAGCAACGTGGTTTGGGGCAGCAATGTGGTTTGGGGTTCCAGCGTATTGAGCGGCAACAACGTGGTGTGGGGAAGCAACGTAGTTTGGGGGTCGGGCTCCCTGGTGGCAACGAACGTGGTTTGGGGATCGAACGTGGTTTGGGGCTCCAGCAACGTGGCCGGCGAAGCCATTCAGATTACGCTTTACGGCGAACAATAAAACGAACGCATTACCGGGTGCTCCATTGCCACATGCCGAACATGGCGCTTTGGGTAAGTGTGTGCCCGGTCTGGCGCGGTGGTGGGCGTCGTGAGCGAACAGGTAGGCCATGAAGGTGGCTGCATCCGGCTTGAATCCCTGAATCATGCCGCCGGTGACAAGGGATTCGGTAAGAACGGTGCGCCAGGCGGCGCTGCTGGCTTGAGAACGCTCGAAGCCTCGGCGGGGAACTGAGCGGCTACGGTTCGCCCTGTACCGGTAGGCGGTTCGGCGCGCAAGGCTTCGGGCGGCAAGTGTTTGATCAGGCCAAGCTGCTTCGGGAACTGATGGTTGACTATGCCGCCCGCACCCGCGAACCGAGTCCGTCCGGCCACCTGAAAATCCGGTCCAAAGACGGCTAGCCTAACGTTTGACGAAAACCCGGCTGCAAAAGATGTCCCGGTGAAATGGCACAGGCTTCAATGTGGTGTAGACCCAGTCGCCCGCAGCCAACCCATCGCCTTGGGCCGCAACCGCGGACACATGCTGGGCAAATTCGCGCGCACCACTACCGGGTCCAGTCGTCCCGGTTGGCGTTCCGGTCTTCACAGCGCACCTGCACGATATTGTCGATGCTCGCGAAGATCCCCGCTTCTTTGCTTTCATCGCTCACCACGCGTGCTGTTAGCTGAAAGCCCCAACGCATTCCACGCGGATGCTGCACCGTGAAGTGAATCGGTTTGCAGTTTGCGCCGTCATCCGCCGCCTGTGCTACAGGCCAATAAACAAAGCCAGGCATTCATAACTTCGCGAGCAGCAACCGGACGCCGTCCACGCACAATACCGCCGCATGCTTCGATTCCGGAATCAAACCTCCAACGGCGGCCTCCACCATTTCGACAGTGATTTGCTCAAGTTCGGCGCGGGATTTTCCTTGCATCCATTCCGTTAGCGCCGAACCCGCGGCGATGGACGCAGTGCAGCCCTTGGCCTTAAAGCGCACCTTGGTTACCGTACCGGCCACGAATTCAACGGAAAGCTGCAGCACATCCCCACACGCCGGATTATGCGCCTGTACCGTCACGGCAGGTGCGCCGAGTTCGCCCGGATTGCGCGGATTCTGAAAGTGGTCCAATAGCCGTTCGCTATACATTGCCCTCACTCTAAGACTTTATCTGGTCCGTTGGAATCGATCTCAGCCGTGATATTCTATGGTCTGCGGCGCTATCGTCTAACGGTTAGGACAGAGCCCTCTCAAGGCTTAAATACGAGTTCGATTCTCGTTAGCGCTACCATCCCCCCCGCAAACAATTCAGGCCGTGTGCTCTCAAGGAGCGAAAGCCGGTGGCACGCGCCGCTTGGTGGCTTGCTCAAAGGCGAAAGCAATGCCCAACAACCTTGGCTCACTGCAGGCAGTTCCGGTGAAGCCGACTCCGAACGGTGCCGGCCTGGCGTGAAACTCCGGCGGGAACGGTCCTCCCGACTGCACTACTCCGGCCGGCGCGACGTTAGGCACCATCCCAAAGGGAACCACAATCAGAGGATAGCCTGCCCTGGCCGCCAGATCCGCCCCATTGGCGGCGGGCGTCAGGATTGCGTCCAGATGATTCGTTTGCATCACCGCGTCAATCCCGTTGGTACGGCTCAAGAGATTATCCTGCTTGACGTCCGTCTCGTTGCGGGCACGGTCGGCTTCCAAATCCATCTCGTCCGAAATATCCAGCCTGCTTTGTCCATACTTGATGGCACCGGCTTTGGCGTGCGCCAAATTCCATTCGCGCAGTTCTGTTAAAGTCTTCACCGGGGCGGCCGAGCCCAGACTTCTCAGCCAGGTATTGAAATCCCGCTTCATGCCATATTTGAAGTTCACCGAACAATCCGCGTCCTTGCCCTTAGCCTGTTGTGCGCCGGAACAGTAAGGCCACAGCAAAAAGTTCTGTTTTGGATCCTGGCTCACGAAGCTGGGAATTTCAACCGGATCCACGATTACGGCCCCTGTTGCCTTAGCGCCGCGATCGCCTCGGCCATCACTTTGGCCTGTTCGGCGTTTAGTCCGCCGCGGGGCTGATCTTCACCCGGCAAACTCACGCGCTCGTAATAGAAGGCGCGAGGAATCCCAATGCGCGCACCCTTTAGACTGTCGCGTTTTAGAAACTTCGTGTAATCCCGTTCGGCCGGCGGCGTACAAGTGCGCGTGGCTGCGTCGTTCGGGTCGGGCGCCGCGCTCTCCAGCACGCCCATCAGAATAGCCGCGTCCGTCACGGTCCGCGTCATGGGTCCCGCCGTATCATGGTCTGCCGTGATCGGGATCACCCCATACCGGCTGATTCTGCCAATGGTCGGCCGGATGCCAACCAGCATGGCCTGATTTGAAGGCTGGGTGATTGACCCGCCCGTGTCGCTCCCCACATTTGCCGCCCACAGACTCGCGGCTGTCCCAGCGCCGGAACTCGAACCTCCCGGACTCAGCACCGCGCGGCCATCTCCGCTTTCGCGTGGATCCCGGCGCGGATCGTACGGATTAAATCCGAAACCTGCCACGGCGTTATAGGCAGACATGGCGGTTGGCGCGCCCGCCACCCAGTTCGCCAGCTCAATCAATGTCGTTTTCGCGATGATGATCGCCCCGGCCTCGCGCAGATTCTTAGTGAGCGTCGCCTCGTACGGCGGAATCAGGTCCGAGAACGCCAGCGCGCCGCCGGTGGTTGGCATGCCGCTAGCGTGGATGTTGTCCTTCAACGCGATCGGGATACCATGCAACGGCCCGCTAATTTTCCCGCTTGCCCGCTCGCGGTCCCGTTCGTCCGCTTCCGCCAGCGCCTTCGGATTTACCGTGATCAGGCTATGCAGAGTGCGGTCGTAGGTTGCGATCCTGCTTAGGTATTGCGTCACTAGCTCGCGAGACGTGGTGCGCTTACTCCGCAGCGCCGCCTGCATTTCCGGAATTGTGGCCTCAAATACCGTAAACGGCGGGCGCTTCGTTTCTCCATCAACCAGGCCAGCTAGAAGCAAAGGCAGCAGGGCCGCTATCCATCTCTTTGGGCGGATCATCATGAGAGGCCATCCTAGCATGCTGCCATTACTGAGCGTCCGGCTTCAGGACCACGCGCAGGTTGTTGGTGCTCTTCGACCGCGTGGCAATCCGTAGATACAATCCGCCGGATATCAGCTTCTCGCGATCCTGCCCGGAGAGCCTTTCTGTCCCTGTTATGTTTTTGAAGGGGTGGTTAGAAAGAACCGCGATGGCCGGACCATTGTCGTCTTTTACCGCGCGATGAATGGTTGCCGCCAGGATTTCATCTTCCGGAAAGCCTGCGGCCGTCAGGGTATACGTCAAGTCGTTCGTAGCAGGGTCGAACGTGAATTTAGCCGATACCGTGCTGTTGGTTCCCGGCGCCTGAACGTTCGATTGCCAGCTCATAAGCGGAATATTGAAACGTCCGCCCAGAGCCGGAGTTCTGGCCGGCGCAAGGCGATGATGCGTGGCCTGCTCATACGCATAGGCATAGGAAACCAGTTTGGCGTCGTCAAAAGCGCGCCCCAACAGCTCCACGCCCACAGGAAGTCCATCCACCGTAAAGCCCGCTGGCATGGTGATGGCGGGGAATCCGGTGGAGGCACTCAGCTGGCAGGTGGAACCGCCCTGGGGTTCGTTAATCCGCGCCGGTTTCCGCCGCATGGTGGGATAAACCAGCGCGTCCAGCTTCTGGTCTTCCATCAGCTGCAGGATGATCTCCTGAATCGCGGTGCGCTTGGCCAGGGCGATCCGGTATTCATGGGAATCGCGGCCTTTTGAGGCCAGGCGGTTATTAAACAACGTTTCCAGCGAAGCGTGAAGCAAGCCGCCGCGCACTATCTCCTCCAGCGAATGAACCGGCGGATTACCGCTCTTCGCCAGATAGTTGGCAAGGTCTTCCTTGAACTCAGTCGCAATCACAGACGACCCATCGAGGGCCGCCATCAGCTCAGGCATGGGAACGGAAACGGCAATCGCGCCTTCCTTCTTGAGTTCATCAATGGAAGCGCGGACCATGCGGATCACTTCCTGGTCATCCGAGGCATCGCCAAACAACGGCTCTAATATCCCGATACGGGCTCCCTTCAACGCGCCGGGCTGTAAGGAGTCCATGAACTTTGGCCGGGACTGCCCAGGCTTCAAATGAGTAGCAGGATCCGCCGGATCTTCGCCGATGGTGGCATCCAGCATCACGGCCAGATCCGCAACGGAACGCGCCAACGGCCCGCCTACGTCCTGCGTGACCGAGAGTGGAACAATTCCAGCAATGCTCGATAACCCTTTGGTGGGCCGCAATCCGACAAGGTTGTTCACGGATGAGGGAATCCGGATTGACCCGCAGGTGTCCGATCCCATTCCGGCGGCGGCGAAGCTTGCGGCGATGGCCGCGCCGGTACCGCCGCTGGAGCCACCCGGGTTGCGTGATGGATCGTAAGGATTCAACGTCTGCCCGAAAGCGGAGCCCACCGTTGTGATGCCCGAAGCAAGCTCATGCAGGTTGGATTTAGCGATGATCACCGCTCCGGCTTCGCGTAGCTTGCGAACCTGGAATGCATCATTGATAGGCACAAACCCGAGAAGCGCCATGGAGCCCGCCGTGGTTTGCATGTCCGCCGTTCCGTAGTTGTCTTTCACGATCACGGGGATGCCGTGCAGCGGGCCGCGTGGCCCCTTGGCGGCACGCTCCCGATCCAGCGCCTCGGCTTCACTGAGCGCGCGGGGATTCAAGGTGATCAAGGCATTCAACCGGGGACCTTGATGATCAAACGCTGCTATCCGGTTCAGGTACGCCTGCACCAGCGCTTTCGACGTGACGCGGCCCTCGGTCATCGCTTTTTGCTGATCGGCGATCGACGATTCAGCAACTTCAAACGTCTGCGGGTGTGCCGTTTGGGCGTGAACACTGTACGCCTGAATTAGGCATACTGCCCAAGGGAGAGAGATTCCTGCAATCTTCATTTGGAAATCGTAACATCAGCCAGCTTGGGCACGCGCCTAAGACGCCATTCCGAATTCCCGTCGAATCTTCTCCAGAAATGCGATGATCTTCGGCCTGGGGTCGCCCGGTCCCAGCGCCTCAAAGGGCAGATAACCCCGATAGCCCGAATGATCGATGATCGCCTTGATCTTATGCAGGTCGATCGGCTCCTCCTGCCCGTTCCGCCCCACCATTTCCTTGATTTGCCATGACACCGCATAGGGCACCAGCTTTTCGATCTCAGCGTATGGGTCGCTCTGGCGGACGCTCCCCACATCCAGAATCAGGCCGAACCAATCTGAATTCACCGCCTCCACAACGCGGATGGTCTCGTCGGCCGTTTTCAGAAAATCATTGTGCTGTTGCAGCGCAACGATCACGCCGTGCTCTTTGCCAAACGCCGCGCACTCGCGAAAATCGGCCACCATCCAGTCCATCGCCTTCTGAAACGGCACGCCTTCGGGGCGCTTGGGCCCTGAGAATACACGGATCACGGGCGCGCCCAGTTTACTCGCCACCACGATCCAGTCCTTCACCAGCCGGACATCTTTCTGGCGCGCGGATGCATCGGCCACCGCGAAATCGTTGCGCACGCCGGTGCCGCTGATCGCCACCCCATTCACGAACGCGGTCCGCTTCAATCCATGGATGTACTCGTCCGAAGGTACGTTTGGATACCCGGGAAAATAGTAGCCCGTGGGATCAATCGCATCCACTCCATGCTGTGCGCAGAAGCTAACCGCGTCGGCCAGCGTCATCGTTCCGGCACGCAGCGGCTTATCGAAAGAGTAGGCATTCAGCCCAAGCTTCAGCTTGACTCCCTTTTCGCGTACCACCTTCGATTCCGCAACGCCGGACGCGGCAGCCAATGCCAGGGAGCTGGCGAGAAAACAACGACGGTTCGTGTTCATGGAGATGGCTTCGATATTAGCATTTCGCAGCCTCTCGCCAGCGACGTTTGTATCCGTGCGCAGTTACAAAGCTTTCAAGACTTCTCCGTACAAGTATTTCGCGCCTTCCACCCCATCCCAAGGACCGTCTTCGTACTCCAGCGCGAAAATTCCCTTAAACCCGCCGTTCAGCATGATCCGCACGCTGCGCGCGATATCGTTATCCTTCCAGCGATTCCAATACTTGGCATGAACCACAGTCGGAGCATAAGTCGCCAGTGCAGCCAAGCCGTGGTACATCAGATACTCGTGCTCCCAGTTGCAGAAATCGGGCGATGCCGCGCAGTACGGGCTGTTCACTTCATCAATGATCGTGCGGATGTTGATCGGGTTCGCCGTGAGCCCCCAATGATTTTCCAGCGTCACGATTACGCCCACCTTGCCGCCGTAGTCGGCCATCTCCTTGAACGACTCGATGCAAAGACGCAGGTACTTCGCCAGTTCGTCATTCTTCGGATAATCGGATGTCACCACGCTGTTGGGCGCAATCCGCGGACCGCCGCTATTCACCCGCATCGATTTCGCACCCAGCATCGCCGCGCCGTCCAGCCACTTCCTGGCGACCTCCAGGCCCGCCCGCCGCTTCGTTTCATCCGGCTCACAAATGTCGCGCGGAGCATTATTCGATACATGCTGGCACCTGGTTCCGGTTGCCGCCATCTTGGCCGCCATCTTCTCCAGCCACTTCTTGCCCGATAGAGTGGAGGGGTCGAATTCATACGCCGTCCGGATGGTGCCGTCGAATGTCATCTGGCTCTGCGCAAACATGCTGTCGTCGGTGGTGTCACCGAACAGTCCGCTGAACAGATCCATGTGATACACGCCCGGGAACGTATCTTTGGTGAACTGCGGGAAGTCCAGCATGGTCAGGGTGCCGTGCTTCTTTTTCATCTCCTCGGCAACCGGGTTCGCCCTGGTTGACCGGCTCTTGAACAGATTACGGATGGGCCATGTATTCGATCCCATCCGCGCCAGCTTTTCTTTCTCGGTCAGAGGCCGCGCATTGCTGTTGGCGCTTGCCGTATCCGCTCCCAGCAACAGGCCCGCCCCAGCTGAGCCTTTCAGAAATCCTCTTCGATTATGCATGGGAACCTATCGCTGCGCCGCGCCGCTGCGGCCCATGATCGGCCAGACATCCACGATATTGTTGCCTTTCGCGATGTAGTAGCGGTCGTAGCAATTCGTGCTCATGTCCAGATTGCTACAGAAGATCTCCACGCGGTCGCCTACCTTGATCTCACCGCCCCCGTCGTTCCACTTCAACATGCCGTATTCCGCTCCTTGATTTCCAACCTGCAGCCAGGGCATCCCTTTCACCACATCCGTGGGCCGGGCCATGGCTTTGTTTCCGTAATCCGTGGTCACCTGCCCGGAATGGCGCTTGCTATCCACGGTGGTGACAATACTAAGCGAGCTTTCAAAATCGGTGTAAGTCTGGTCATCGGATTTGCCGCCCACCTGGCGATAAAGCGAATCCATGAACACGTAAGAACCACACTCCAATTCCGTCAAGCCGAGTTCCTTGTCCATGTTATACGTGCCGGTGGAGCCGCCGCTAACGAAACCGGCGGGTAGGCCAGCCTGCCTTGCCAACGCGACCGTCTCTTGCGCGCCCGACAGGTCATCGGCGCTTTGCTTGCGGCGCGCCGCCCAGCCTTTGGTATGCGAAGCGGTGCCGGAGTAAGCCATGAAGCCCGCCAACTCCATATGCTTTGACGCAACCAGCTTCTGCGCCAGATCCACGGCGGGTTGTCCGTTTTCAATACCCTGGCGCTTCATGCCGGCAAATACAGATACAGCCACGCGGCACTTCACTTTCGCCGCGGCCGCTGCCTGCTCCACCTGATCCGCCACCACCGCGTCATCCACCACGAACATGAACGTGGGGTCGCGCCTGGTCAAGGCAATGGCGCGGATGAGATTGTTGTAGCTGGCGGGTTGCTTGGTCCAGAGCACGCCTTTGATGCCTGCCGCGCACATCAATTCCGATTCCGCGATCGTCGCGGTGGTCACCCCGGCAGCCCCCAGCGCCATCTGCCGCCGCGCAATATCCACGCTCTTGTGGACCTTCACATGGGGTCTCAGATTGATCCGCGCCTGTTTCCCGTAATCAGCCATGGTCTTGACGTTCTTTTCGAAAAGGTCAATATCCACGACCATGCAAGGCGTAGGGAGCACGTCTTTCGTCATACCCCGGAAGTCCCTGCGCGCGATTCGCTGCTCGAATTCAGCGTAGGGGAAAGTCTTTACGCTGGCCCTTGCAACACCCGGTAACGCTACCGAAAGCAAAGCACTAGCGCTTCCGGCGAAAAACTGACGGCGTGTGGTCATGTTTTGAATCTCCGTTTTTTATCCGTGTCCATCCGCGTCCATCCGCGGCCAATTCGCCTCTTTAAAACCATTCCCTTCCAGTAAATGCCGCGGACGCCACCCCATTCGTTTTATGCCGCAGCGCCTGGCTATCCAAATAAACCATGCGCCGCGCCCGGTTAATTCCGCCAATCGGAGCATGTTCCGGCAGCGAGTGCCATGGGCTCCACGTGGTGTTCTCCACGAAAGTCATCTGTTCCGCCGAATCGAATTTCTGCGGATATATGGCAATGGTCGCTAG
>JBBQUE010000068.1:0-9401 GCA_038212805.1 Bryobacterales bacterium
AGAACCAGTTTTTCAGGCGATCGTCGATGTTCGCGGGCGTGCGCAAGCTTTCGCTTTTAATGAAACGCGCGCTGGCCATGCGCATGGTTCCAAGCTTGCCTTCCTGCAGAAACCGGTAGGCATTTTTATACACTTCCGCATGACGGCGCTGGAACCCGAGGCCAATGTCGCGATCCGACCGGGCGGTCTTCGCGGCTTTCTCCACGCGCTTGCAGCCATCCACATCCGGGGCGGCGGGCTTTTCCAGATAGATGTGTTTCCCGGCCTGCACGGCGGCTTCGAAATGTTCCGGATGCAGGAAAACCGGCGTTGCGATCAGCACGGAATCGACGGGCGAAGCGAGCAGCTTTTCGATGGACGAATAGACGGCGAAGTTGGTGCGGCCGATCTTCTGGCGCGCCTGCGCGATGGCGCTTTCCGACACGTCGCACAGTGCGGTCAACTGCGCCTGGGTATGTTCGGTGATCGTCTGGCCCAGGAACGTTCCGCGGTTGCCGCAACCTACCAGGCCCACGGTGAGAGCGGAGTTGGCGGCGGTTCCGCGAATGGCGGAGGCCGGTAAAACGAAGCCAGCGTAGAGGGCGTGGCGGCGCGTCATGCGATTTCTCCCGCTGCGCGCAGCAGTGTTTCGTGCAAGGCCAGTTCGTGATCGTAGGAATATTTCAGGGGCGTGCCGGTTTTCAGCGATCGCGCTAATTCCTCAAAGTCTTTTACGAAACGAACCTGCGCGGGGAACTTCACTTCCTGCACTCCTTTTTGATACGGGCCTTGGGCGCGGCGTAACTGAATGCGCGCGGTGATGGCGGGTTCCATGGGATCGATCATGATGCTGCCATCCGTGCCGATCACTTCAAACGAGCGATGCGAGCCGGGGTCGCGGCTGGAACTCACCACCGTGGCCAGCGATTTTGGATATTCGAACACTGCCAGCGTATTGTCCTTCACTGTGTCCTTTTCGCTGGTGTCGTGACGTAGCCACGGCTTCACGGAACTGGGTTTGCCCCAGAAGGCCACCACGCGGTCGATCATGTGGCCACCCAGTTCGAACATGCTGCCGCCCGGGTAGCGGGCTTCGACGGCGCGCTGGGCCATATCGCGGTCGGAATTGATGGTGGCCCGGATCATGTAAACCTCGCCTAGCCACCCATTCTGGAAGGCTTCGAGCGCGAGGTCCGTGCCGGGATGAAAGCGCCACAGGTATCCAAGTTGAACGCGCCGCTCGCGCTTACGCGCCAGTTCCATCAATTCGCGGAACGGCTCCAGTTTGTTGCTGGGCGGCTTTTCCAAGTGCAGATGCTTGCCGGCCTCCACGACCTTTTTGCCGAAGGGAATCGCGTCTTTCACTTCTCCTTCGAAGACGATCAGGTCGATCGACTTGTCGCCCAGCAGATCATCCATTGAAACGAGGCCACTCGATGGGGCCTTGGCCGGGTGTGGTTCGCACATGGCCACCACTTCGTAATCCGGGTTGTTGCGCATGGCCTTCAGCTTTCCGGCCAGGTGGCTGTGCTGCATGCCGAGAATGCCCACGCGAATCTTCTTCTCCGCGCCTTTGATGACTGCGGGAGCCAGTGCGGCGGTGGTCAAGAAAGTTCTGCGATTCATGTTTATTCCTTAGCCCCGAGCGGACCGCTTACTCACTTGCGCGGCCCGGAAATAGAGTGGGAGTGCTGTTGGGAGATTCATGGCTAGATTCCTATCCCGGAAAGTGGCAGGCGCACAAACTTGATTCGCTTGCGCTGCCAGGTATAGGTGATCAGCAGGTCGCCATTGCGGGCTTGCACCATGGCGGGGTAAGAGTATTCGCCAGGCTGATCCTCTAATGTTTTCACCATTTGAAAGTGTTCACCGTCGTGGCTCACGGCCAGGTTGAGCGGTGTACGTCCACGCGGGGTGTTGTTGTAGACCAGCACCACACGCCCGTCTTTGAGCGCAATGGCGTCGATGCCGGAGTTCGGGTTGGGCACGTCGATGGGCCGTGCCTGGGTCCACGTGACGCCGGCGTCGAGTGAATCGGCGATGCAGACCCTGCCCGTCTTCGAAGTGGAACGCGCGTACAAGCGCAGCTTGCGGCCACCCAGAGAGACCACGGAGGGCTGAATGATGCCGTCGGTTTTATCCCATTCGGCCTCTCCCGCGGCAGCTTTCGCGGTTGACGCCACCGTGATGGGACCGGACTTGGTCCACGTCTTACCGTTATCCGTGCTGCGCTCAATCCATACCGCCCAGGAGCGGTAACTCTCAACCGACGTGCCGCTCACGATGGTGCCGTCAGCCAGCATCAGAGGCTTGGCGCGGATGGGGCCCAGGAGGCCCGCGGGCAGGTGTTCCGGCGGTGACCAGGTATGGCCGTGGTCGCTGCTGCTGAGGCGGCCGGCAGTCCAACTGGTGGGATGCGGGCCGAATTTGTAATAGAGCCAGAGCTTGTGATCCTTGGTGTAGAACAGGACCGGATTGAAGCAGGCGATCTTGGGCTCGCGCACCACTTCGTAGGGCGCGCCCCATTGACCGCCGGTGCGGCGCGCGGCCCAGATGGCAACGTCGGGATTGCCTTCCGCGGTGCCACCGAACCAAGACGCTAAGATATCGCCGTTCTCCAGTTCAATCACTGTAGAAGCGTGCGCTGAGGCGAAAGGCGCTTCCGTATAAATGAATTCGGTGACCGATGCGGCGTTCGCCGGCAGGGCAATCAGTGCCAGCAGGGCAAGCAGAAACGTTTTCATTTGCCCCCCCGAATCCATTCCTCATCAAAGCGAACGTGCTTGATGGCCTTCCCTTTTTCGGGGGATGCCGGATCTTGCAGGAAATAACTATACGTCACGTGGATGCTGCCATCCTTGGCCTGAATTACCGACGGGTAGTGATACTGGTTGCGGCTCTTGTTGGACAGGTCGCCTTCCAGATTGCGCTTCCATTTCCACGTCTTGCCTTCGTCTTCAGACAGCGCCACAGCCAGCGAATAACGGCCCGATTCCAGATCGTTATGCACCAGAATCCAATTGCCGTTGCGGAGTACGATGCCTTCCAGGCTACTGCCCGGGTTAGGGATTTCGGTATCCGTGGCCCCTTCCCAGGACACGCCGTCGTCCTTTGAAATGCTGTAGTGGGCGCGCTTGGGGGCGGGTCCGTTATCGCGCATGTAGGCCACCAGCGTGCCGTCTTTCTTGCGAAGCAGCGATGGCTGGATGTTTCCATATCCAACAATAGGCTCGCTGGCGGTCCAGGTGATTCCGCCGTCGTCGCTGATGCCGATCAGGGAAAACGAATACCCGTCGGAATACAGCGGGAGCAAGATGCGTCCCGAGGGGAGCTCCAATGCATGGGTTCGGGTGAACCAGCCTACGCGCGAAAAGTATTTGTCGTCCGACAGTGCGATCATGCGCGCGGCATACTGCGCGAGGGGCCCGGGATGCTTCAGATCTTTTTCCATCACCGCGCGGGTCTTGGCGCCGATATCCTTAGGCTTCAATAGGATGTTGTCCTGAAATTCCCACTTGGGTGGTCCAGGACGCAGGTAATCGGACGAGATGCGATACTTCATCAGCGCGGTGTGCCATTCGTTCGCGATGATGGTGGGCCAGAAGAGAAACAGGCGCTGCTTGGAATCCAGAAACACCATGGGGTTGGTGTCGGGGAAGCCCGGGGTGTCCGCCAGCGTGAAGCGTTCCTGCCATTTCCCGGTCGCATGGTTCCAGCGCGCGGCCTGGATCAGCACGTCATCCGCGGTGCGTTCGCCCGAGCCATGGAACCAGGTAACGAACAAGTCGCCGTTGGGCAATTCCACGATGGACGATGAGTGGTTGTGCCAGGTCTCCAACGGGAAAATTAGTTCCGACTGGAAGAGGGGTGCGCCCGCCGCCTGCAAGAAGCAGACAGCGGACAACCCGATAAGTGATAGCGTTTTGCGCATATTAGAAAGTAAACCGCAGGGCCATTTGCAGAATGCGCGGATCGTACGCGCCGGTGATCTTCAGGAAGTTGGAGCCCGTGACCGAGGCGCTGGGAACGCCCAGATTCGGCCGGTTGAAGGAGTTGAAAGCCTCAAACCGGAAGGTGGCGTTCACCCGCTCAAACAAGACGAACTTTTTCGCCAGCCCGGAATCGACTGAGGCAAAACCGGGGCCGCGGAAAACGTTGCGTCCCAGTTGCCCGTAGGTATTCAGGGCATTCGTGGTGAAGGCCGATGCATTCAGCCAGGCGGCAATCTGCCGCCCGCGGCTGCGGCTGCCGGAGATATAAGGGTTGCCCACCAGATCGGCGCGCTGGCCGCCGGTGCCGGTGCGGGCATTATCCACTCCGCTGCCCACCGTGAACGCGTATCCGGTATAGGCGCTGAAGATGCTGTTGAGGCTCCAGCCGCCGATCAGCGAATTGGCCAGCTTGTTCTCAAAATGAATGGGCAGTTCCCACAGGCCGGACATGTTGAAGACGTGGGTACGGTCGAAATCCGAAGGCCCGCGATCGAATGCCTGATTGAACGGATTGGTGCGGCTTTGGCCGGTGGCCTTGGCATTCGACGAATCGTCCAGGGACTTGGAGAATTGATAATTGGCCAGGATGGAGAAGCCGTGGCTGAAACGCTTTTCGGTGGTGAGTTGCAACGCGTGATAGTTGGAATTGCCCACCGGTTCCAAGATGGAAGTGGATCCCAGGGGCTGAAGGGGACGCCGCTGATTAGTGGTGGCGGTGGTGACGCCGGGCGCGTAGATGGCGGTGTTCAGTTCGCGCCCAACTGTCAGCCGGTGCGCGGCTGAACCCACGTACGAAACGCGGCCCACGAAGCCACCGTGGATCTCTCGCTCCACAGAGAGGTTCCAGGATTGCATGTACATGTTACGGTAGTCCGCTGCGAACAGAAAGGGCGAGCTGAATTGCGGGAACGGTGCATCCTTCGGGACGTTGGCATGCGGGGCGGGGAAGGGGTTGACGATGCCGTTATAGGGATTGTCAAAGCTCTGGGTGTTCGTGCCAAAGGTCTGCAGCACGGTACCGTACGGGGCCTGATTCGCCTGGTTGTTCATCATGATGGTGTTCTGGCTGTCATAAAAGATGCCGTAGCCGCCGCGTACGGACGTTTTGCCATCGCCGAACACGTCGTACGCGAAACCCAGGCGCGGCGCGATGCGGGTGTAGACGCTGGGTACGCCGCCCTGCGATACTCCCTGATCGCCGGCGAAGACGATGCCCGCGGGCGAGTTGCTGAAGCGCGTGGATTGCTGGCCCGGTTTCCACGTTGCGACTTTGCCGTTCAAATCCGTATAGGGAAGAAAGGGCTCCCACCGCACGCCCAGGTTCAGCGTCAAGCGGCGGTTCATTTTGAAAGTATCATGCGCGAAAAGGGAGACCCGGTTCATGCGCGTATCGCGATACTCGCCCGCGCCTTGGGTGAGCGTGTAGTATTTGCCAATCAGGAAGTCGGCAAACGCCTCGCCCGTGAAGGGCGCTGAACTATTGAAGGCGAACTGGCCGTTGGAGCGGAAGTTGTTGCGGACGGTGTCTGCCCCATAGCCGTATTCGAAGCCGGCCGAAATTTGATGGCGGCCATGGCTCCAGCGGGCGGTGTCGAGAATCTGCCATTCGTCGCGCTTGAAGCCATTGGTATCGCCCGTGTTGAGCGTGCCCCAGTAGCCGCTCACGTTGATGTAGTACTGCGGGGTGTTGTCGTTGTAAAGTTTGGCACCCAGGGCGGCCAGGGTCTTGGCTGGGTACACCGGGGTGTTGAGATTGTCGGTCCGGTTGAAGCCGAAGAGAATTTCGTTGGTCAGGGTGGGGCCGAAAACGTGCGTGTCGGTAATCGTGAAGCTGCGGTTCAGCCAGGTATGGGCGGTGACAGTTTCCAGGTAATTCACCGGGTTCAGAAAGCCCGGGGCGCTGGCCTGCGAGTTCCAGAAGCGTCCGGAGAGCCGGTTGTTCGCGCTCAGTTGATGATCGACACGAACCAGCACCTGATGATCGTCGTCGTTATTCGGAGGCGCTACGAAGACATTGTTTCCGGAGGAAGGCAGCGGAACGAACCGCAGTACCTGCTGACTGAGAGCGTTGAATTGCGCGGCGGGGATGGTGTTGTTCGGGTATGCCAGGCCAGTGGACGGATCCTTGATAGTTTTCGTGAATACGCCATTGCGCTGGGCCTGGGTAGGCACCACGATGGAGTTTGCAATCGGCGCACGCTTGGTGACGGTGCCCTGGTAGGAGAAGAAGAAAAACGTCTTGTTATGACCGTCGTAAAGCTTCGGCACCCAGATGGGCCCGCCCAGGGTTGCGCCGAACTGATTGCGCTTCAACCCGTCCGTGAGTTTCTTGCCGTTGACGGTGGGCGCGAAGAAATTGGTGGCGTTCAGGGCGTTGTTGCGGACGAATTCGAAGGCGCTGCCATGCACCTGGTTGGTGCCGGACTTCGTTACGGCGTTCACCACGCCACCTGCCTGGCGGCCAAACTCCGCGCTGAAGTTGTTCACCTGCACGCTGAATTCCTGCAGGGCATCCGGGTTGGGCATGGGGTTGGGGGCGTTGCTGTAGTGGTCGTTGTTCTGCGCGCCATCCAGCACGTAATTAGTGGCATTTGAGCGCGCGCCGTTGATGGAGACGGGCGTGACGCCGGGGTAGGTGGTGGAGGACGTAACACTGCCTGCCGGATCGGGCACCACACCCGCCACCAGGCGCATCAACTGAGTGGGATTGCGGCCGTTGAGCGGCAGTTCCTCAATGCGTTTCTGATCCATGACGGTTTTGAGCGTCTGGCTGGAAGTATCCACCACCACGGCCTGCGCGGTAACCGTGATCGTTTCGGCGGATGCGCCCACATCGAGCGTAACGTCCAGGCGCAATACTTCATTCACCTGCACGCGGATGCCGGTGGCCTGGTAGCGTTTGAAGCCCTGGGAAATGACTTGCAGATCGTAGACTCCGATGGGGATCGCGCGGGCGGAGTAAGCGCCGGTCTCGTCCGAACGAACATCGAAATGCGCCTGAGTGCCGGTGTTGATAGCGCTTACCTGCGCGTTGGGCACAATGGCGCCTGTTGCATCCTTCACCACTCCGGTGATTGCGCCGGTGATGTCCTGGGCTTGGCACGCGGCCAAGGCAAAAAGCAAAACGAAGCCAACTTGGGTTGTTCGCGCTTTCATTTCGGTCTCCTCTCTGATTTCATGCTGCAAACTTGGAGCAGGGTTTCCTGAACAATCAGGTCGTGCTCGGGCGAATAGGTGGGGGTCATGCCTTCTCGAATTATGCGCGCCATTTCAGTGAACTCCGGGCCGTAGGTTGGGCCGGCCGGCTCCGCGAGTTCCAGGGTTTGCGCTCCGGCCTGGTAGGGCCCGGCCGCTTCTTTCAAGTCAATCGCCAGACGCAGGGGCGCGTAAGGCTGAACGGTGGCCTTGCCGTTGGTTCCAGAGATCTCCAGGCAGCGGTACAGGCCTCCGTGCGGCTGAAACGAAGCCATGTAAATTTCGGCGATGGCGCGCGGATATTCCAGGATTGCGAGCGTGTTATCGGCCAGGCCGTCGGCGATTTTGGAATCGTGGCGCAGGTAGCCGGTGATGCGCTGGGGCTTGCCGAACAGGTCCACGGCGCGGTCGATCAGGTGGCAGCCTTCTTCAAACATGAAGCCGCCGCGAAACTTCGCGAGTTCGATGCGTTCGTCCAGGGCAAGGGGCTTATCGATGGTGGCACGGAAGTGGTACACATCCCCCAGCCAGCCCTTGCGGGCGGCTTCGATGGCGGCTTGCATGCCAGGGTGGTAACGCCATTGGTAGCCCATCTGGACCACGCGGTTGCGCCGTTTGGCTTCGTGTAGCAGGGTGCGGAGACGGCCCAGGTCGGCCCCCGGGGGCTTGTCCAGGTGAACGAATTTTCCGGCGTTGACACACTGCTCGGCGAACCCGAGATTGGGTCCGGGGCGCGTCTCGACGGCCACCATTTCAATTGTGGGATCGTTCAGCACTTCGTCCAGGCTGATCCAGCGGACGCCTGCAACATCGGGGTCGGCTGGGACGGTTCGGACCACGCCCGCCAGTTCGTATTCCGGCAGACTTCGCAGCGCCTTGATCTTGCTGGCTGCGTGCCCGTGCAGCGTACCGATGACCGCCGCGCGGATTTTTGAACCCGCGTGCAGACCCACCGTAGCGGCGGCCAGAGAACAGAAAGTGCGCCGGTTCATTTGAATTCGTTACGCCGATTTCATCATTTCATCCCAGGTGACTTCGCGGCGTTTATCCACGGCCATGCGTCCCAGGATTGCGGTGAGCGTGCTCTCCGCGCCGCGGATGCCGGTGTTCTCCGGCTTGTTGTCCACAATGCGCTGCACGAAGGCCTGCAGCGAATCCACCGTGATATCGTGCTGCGATTTCTCAGTAACCACGCCTTTGCCGATGTTGTAGCTCCAATACTCGCGCGCGGTTTCAATCACGCCAGCCGAACCGATGAATCGCTCGTTATTGGCGCGGAAGAATTTGGGCGTGATCTGCGAACCGATCAATGTCGCCTGCACGTTATCCGGATAGTTGTAAGTGACGTTCAGGTGATCCATCATGTCGCCGCGCTTTTCGACAGTGCGGCCGCCGGTCCCGAAGGCGCTATGGGGATGCGCATTCATGAACCAATTGATGGCGTCGATGTTATGGCAATAGGTCTCGACGATAATGTCGCCATACGTGGCGCGCCACAGCTTCCATTGCTCCATCTTTTCCGCTTCGGTTTTGGGGAGCGGCAGCGCAGGCTCGTCACCGGTCAGCGCATACTTCAGGAACTGCGCGTGCACTTCACGGATCTTGTCGATGCCACCTTCGTCGATCATCTTCTTCGCGTTCAGGTACACCGGGCCGTAGCGCTGCTGAAAGCCGAAGGAGATGTTGACCTTGCGGCTGGCGCCATCGGCCAACCGGATCACCCGCTTGCAATCGGCAACCGTGACGCCGGCGGGCTTTTCGATGTAGATATGCTTGCCGGATTTCACGGCGGCTTCGAAGTGGTCGGGATGCAGGAATACGGGTGTGGCAATGATCACTGCATCCACATTGCTGGCCAGTACCTCCTTGAAATCCTTAGTGGTGGAGGCGTCTTTCGCGAACGATGTTTTGGCCTTGGCGGTGGCCTCTTCGTTGATATCGCAGAGGGCCGTAACGCGCACCCGCGGGTTCTGCGAGAGCAGGCGGGCATCGTAGGAGCCGCGGTTCCCGACTCCAATCACGCCAATTGTGATGGCCGAATTCTGGGCGCTGCTCCGCACGGCCTGGAACGGGACCAGGGCCGCGGTCTGCATCAGGGTTCGTCTTGAGATGGACATATGGATCTCCTCCGTCGTCTATTTCTTGCTTTGTTTCTTGGCGATAAGCGGCGCTTGCACTTGAATCACGATGGCGGGCTGATCGGAATCGCCGCGCACTTCCATGCTTCCGGTGCCG
>JBBQUE010000069.1:0-9357 GCA_038212805.1 Bryobacterales bacterium
AGGCCTTGCCCGCCATATGACGGTTGGATCCATCGAACAGATAGAGGAAGCTGCGCCGCAGGTGATCCCGCCAACTGAGCATGAAATACACCAGGAACGGCACGAAGCTAGCCATCAACAGCACGTCGTAAAACGAAGCCATATAGCCGTAAACAAAGCTCCAGATCGGCTTCGAATCAGCGTGGATCCGCACTTCCTGAATCGGAGGCGGAGTGCTGGGATCGGGCTTGCGCTTCCGGGTGCCCTTCGTAGCGGTGATACCCGGCAGAGCGTAGTCGGGAACTTGGAAAC
Organism: Bryobacterales bacterium; assembly: GCA_038212805.1. GTDB lineage: Bacteria > Acidobacteriota > Terriglobia > Bryobacterales > Bryobacteraceae > JANXQZ01. The sequence goes on from JBBQUE010000069.1 coordinate 292, forward strand.
GCTTCGGGATCAACAGCTCAAAGCTGGACTTCTCCGCCTGCTCCACGCGTGTGGCCACGTTATCCACCAGGGAATTGATCCGCTGGCTGTAGGTAGGGAGATCTTCCGCCAGGCCTGCAAACTCATAAAACAAAGCCAAACCCATCAGATAGACCAGTGCGACCGAAATGCTGCACACGGCGAAACTGGCCAGCGGCCGCGGCAGCCGCAGCTTCACGAACATCATCACCACCGGATCCAGCAGAAACGCGATAATCACGGCAATGATCAACGTAATCAGGAAGATACGCCCGAAATACAGCAGCGCGACGGCGGCTGCGAACGCCAGAACGGTGGCGCTCAGGTTGGCCGGCTTTTGCGCCGGGAACGGTGGCTGGAGGATGGTCATTATCACTGCGAAGCGTTGGCTACTTCTATAATGGGGTGAAACATGACCCCACCGCAAATGTTAACGGGACGAGTTCTGGCGCTCGACCTGGGAAAGCGGCGGATCGGCCTGGCGCTCAGTGACGAACTTGGGATCACCGCGCAGGGGCTGGAAACTTTGCAGCGCACTACCATCCGGGAGGATCTGGCCACCCTGGCCAAGCTGGCCGTTGACCGCAACGTGTCGCTCATTCTCATGGGCAAGCCCCTGCACATGAGCGGCGATGAGAGCCGGCAATCGGCCTATACCCGCGATTTCGCCGCCCGGCTGGAGGGTGTCACTGGGCTGCCAACTCAGTTCTGGGATGAGCGCTGGACCAGCGTCCAGGCTGAGCGCATTTTGCGCAGCAGCGGCATCAGCATTGAAAAACGCGCTAAGGCGATCGACCGTCTGGCGGCCGTCATTCTGCTGGAAAGCTATCTGGATTCACTGCCGCAGGGGGAGTTTTGAAACGCGGGCGGAAGACCGGCGGAGGCTGCTTATTCAGACTCTTGGTGCTGGTTCTGGCGACGGCGTTGCTGGCTGGCGGCACTGGCTGGTACCTGCTGGGACAGCCGTATCAGGGTTTCGATCAGGAAGTATTTTTGGATTTTGAAAAAGGCACCAGCACTTCCGCGATGGCCGATGCTTTGGCGTCGGCGGGCGTGATTCGCGGCGCATGGCTGTTCAAGATGCTCCGGGTTCTGCGACCCAATGCGCGGCTGCAGGCGGGTGAATACCGGTTTAACGAACCCGCTTCGGTGGGCACCGTCTTTGGCCGCATTGTGCGCGGCGATGTCTTTTACTACGAAGTCACGGTACCGGAGGGTAGCAATATCTTCGATGTAGCGAAACGGCTGGATCAACTGGGGTTCATTCCCGGCCAGGAGTTCCTGAAGATCGCGCGCCAGCCCACGCTGATTCACGATCTTGCGCCGGACGCGCCATCGCTTGAAGGGTATCTGTTCCCCTCCACCTACCGGCTCACGCGCAGCACCACGGCGGCTCAGGTGTCGAAGATGATGACAGATCAGTTTCGCCGTCACTGGGCGGAGATCCGGCCCTCGGAGCAAATCCCCTCGGAGCAAATCAATATGAACCGCCTGGTGACGCTGGCGTCAGTAGTCGAAAAAGAGACCGCGCTTTCGGCGGACCGCACCAAGGTGGCTTCGGTTTATGCCAACCGCTTAAAGCAGGGCATGCCGCTCGACGCCGACCCAACCACCATCTACGCGGCTCTGCTGGAAGACCGGTACGCCGGTGTTATCCACAAGTCCGACCTGGCAAATCCGAGCCCTTACAACACCTATAAGCACGCGGGCCTGCCCCCAGGGCCAATCGCGAACCCGGGGCTGGCATCGTTGCGCGCCGCCCTGCATCCCGCCGAAACGGAGTATCTCTACTTCGTTGCCCGCGCTGACGGCCAGGGCGGCAGCAACTTTTCGACGACCCTGGCGGAGCATAAACGCCACGTCCGGGAATATCGCGACGCGCAGAAGTGATAAATGCGGGCTGGCATCGTTGCGCGCCGCCCTGCATCCCGCCGAAACGGAGTATCTCTACTTCGTCGCCCGCGCTGACGGCCAGGGCGGCAGCAACTTTTCGACGACCCTGGCGGAGCATAAACGCCACGTCCGGCAATATCGCGACGCGCAGAAGTGATAGCATCTTAAAAATGCCGATCTCACGCCGAAATTTTAACCGGACCGTAACCACCTCGCTGCTGGCTGCACCGTTTGCCGCCCATGCACAATCCCCGCTGAAAGCCCGGGTCAAGATCGATTCCGAACGGGTGATCGGCGAGATCGATCCCAAGATCTACGGCAATTTCGCAGAGCACCTGGGGCGCTGCATCGAAGGCGGCATCTTCGAGGAAGGCTCGCCCCTGTCGGACGCCAACGGCTATCGGAAGGACGTATTTAAGGCCATCAAAGATCTGAACGTCACCTTGCTGCGCTGGCCGGGCGGGAACTTCGCTTCGAATTATCATTGGCGCGACGGCATTGGTCCGCGCGAGCAGCGCCCCAAGCGCCTGGAGATGGCGTGGGGCACGGTGGAAAGCAACCGGTTCGGCACGCACGATTTCCTGAACTATTCCGAGATGCTGGGCACGGAACCCTATCTGTGCGCCAACCTGGGCACAGGATCCTGGCAGGAAGTGCAGGAGTGGGTGGAATACTGCAATCTGGCGGACGGCACGGCGATGACCGATCTGCGCAAGCGCAACGGCCGGGCGCAGCCCTGGAAGGTGAAGTATTGGGGACTGGGGAATGAGATGGACGGGCCGTGGCAGATGGGGCACCGCTCGGCGGAGGATTACGGCAAGTTCGCGCTGGAAGCGGCCAAACTGATGAAGTGGACCGATCCCACGGTGAAGTTGATCGCGGCGGGGTCGTCCGACTTCGGCGGGCGCGCGGATTGGACCGGCTGGAACCGCACCGTGCTGGACTATCTAAAGAACCACGTGGACTACCTGTCGCTGCACACCTATGTGGGCAATCGCGATAACGACTACTACGAGTTCATGACCACGCCGTTGGACCTGGCGGAGCGCACCAAGACCGCCGAGGGCATTATCCGCATGGCGTTGACCAACGAACCCCGCAGCAAGAAAATCTACATCGCGTGGGATGAGTGGAACGTGTGGTACCGCGCCCGGGGCAATAAGGAACGTGGCCGGCGCATTCTGGAAGAAAAATACAACCTGGAAGACGCGCTAGTGATCGCCATGTTTTTGAACACGTTCCTGAACAATGCGCACATTGTGAAGATGGCCAACATGGCCCAGATTGTAAACGTGATCGCGCCCATCTTCACGAATGAAAAAGGGCTGTTTCTGCAGACCATTTATTATCCGCTGCAACTGTTCGCCAAGAACAGCCGGGGCATGGCGCTGGACCTGTTTGTGGATAGCCCGAAGTACAAGAGCAAGCGGTTCGATGAAGTGCCCTATCTGGATGTCTCGGCGGCGCTGGAGAACGGGTCACTGGTATTGAACGTGGTGAACCGGCATAAGGATCAACCCATCGAAGTGGAGTTTGAGGCTGAGGATAAGCAGTTCACCGGCGCTTTCGAGGTATCGGAAGTGAACGGCCCGGACATCAAGGCCGAGAACGGGTTCGATACCACCACGGTGAAAACGTCGCGCAAGAGCATCGCGGTGGGCGGAAAGAAGATGCGGTACACCTTCCCGCTACACTCCTACACAATGCTGAAGGGAACATTGACCAGCTAGCAGCACGTGGTTGAAGTGCCCATGGGACGAGAAGGTCGATAGCTCTCGGCATGTTCTGTGCCGTCGCACTCTACAAGTTATTACCAAGCTGCGTGACTCGGGGTCCAGTGACAAGGAGATCTTTCACCAAGGAATGAGCAGACTAAACGGCTGGGCGCTCAAAGCGCCTGAGGAGCATCGCTAACCCAGGCGAGGCGAAGACTAACGCCGCCGCACTCCTTGGCCGAAGAACACCGATTAGGTTCCCGCAAGGGGAATCCCCAATATACTGGCGAAGGCCGCGAAATCCTCAAACCAGCGATGCGTGGAACTGAAGGAATGCACCAGCATCAAAGCGTGCCTGCAACGATATCGCTTTGCTTCGTAGATAGCCGAGGCCGTCCGAGAAGGAGTTGATAACGAATAGCTCTGACTCCCGACACGTCTAGCTTGAGAGTTTCACAAAGACTGTCGAGACGTCGCTGCTTTCCGGGCGTGCCGTTCCAATCCGCGACGAGATCAGCGAACGGCTCCTCCACTTTACCCTCAACCGCAATGGTCGCGAGTTCGTTGTGTAATCCGGCTATTACCATCAGATCCGTTTGGCTGTTTCGGCCAGGCGAACCGAGATGCACTTCGCGCTCGAAGAAGCCATCGACAAACTCGGCGTTAGCATACTCTGGTGCGGTGTTAAGCACCTTGCGTACGGTTTGCGGAAAGTCGTTCCCGGCCTTTGACCACGCCACGGCCAGTTCTTGAGCGGAGTACCCTGTCCGCCAATGAGCCTCTTGTTTTGCGAGGTGAGGAATGACATCCTCAGGTTTCAGAAGTGGAACATGCAACCTACGGACCATGAATTCATTTCCCTGACGGTCGCGGCTCGGTAAACCTCTGTTTCCGCGCTGCGCGGGTGAGCAAGCGGTCCTTTTTTGATTTCCGCACCGGCCTTTTAGAGGAGGCTTTCGGCCTCTTCGAGCGTGTTCGGAATCCGGCTGGCCTGCGTGATGAACGCGTAATACTCCACCTGGACGCGGCTCTTGGCCGGAATCCAGCGGTAGGCGGGCACGCCGTACATCTCCCGACGCTCAATCATCTGACGCCGGGTTTCGGGGAACGGTGACGCCCCGAACTCCATTCCGCGGGTCAGCGCCCGCTTCTTCCACGGCAAATTTTCCCGGCTGTGATTCTCTTCCCAAATACCAAGCCACGGAAAATCGGTTCGTTTCCAAACATAGCCGAACAGCACTTTCGAAACCGGCGAGTAGGCGAAGAAGAAGGCCTGGTCACGATGCGGATCCATCAGGTGCGTGGTGAAGCCGCCCGACGATTCCGCATTGGTATAAACCTGGAGATCTTCCTTCGTGCCGTCGGGGTGCGGCAGCCAGGGCCAATCGAAATCGGTAGTCGCGTTCAGCACCCGCGATTTGGTGCCGGGTGCGCGAAACAGCGTCGAGCCCTTGGTGAGAAAAGGCGGCCCCAGGGTGACGTGCTGAGTCCACGCGCACGGCCGGTCCAGCGCCGCCAGATTCTCCACCGTCTCCTGGAAAAGCACCTTCTTCGGAGTCAGCTTCAGCACCCGCTCAAAGTTAAGCTGCGCCTGCGGCATGTGGCATTTCGCCGTGAGTTCCCCGCCCCGCTCGGAGACTTCATAAGGAAGCACGGACGCTTCGCCATGCACGTAGATGCCAGCGGCGTACTCGGCATCGCTGGGTGGACCGAACAGATCCAGGCACAAGTTATGCCCCAGGATCCCGCAGAGCAGTTTGCTTTCGTTGTACACGCCGTACTCGGGGTGAGCCGCGTCGCTATAGCTGGCGGGTTCAATGGAGGGCCAAGGGGGAACCCATAGCGGATTCACCCCAGTGGCCTTGTGTTCAATGGCGGCGACATGACCACCTCCCACCGAAACCGTCAAGCGAATATTCTCGTTCTCGATCTGGACGGCCCGGCGGTTGTGAAACGTAGTTTCCGGCATCGCAGACTTAAACCGGTGAGTACTTCCGATTCGCCAGCGAATGCTGATAACTCTGTTCCGCCTTCACCAGATTCGCTTCCATCTGCTTGGGATCGGCGTTCTTGCCCAGCGTCTCCATTTCCTTGAAGTACACTTTGCGATCCTGCTCCATGCAGAGGTTCGAAAGCATGACGGCGGTGGAATCGGCCAGCCCGACTTCGATATCGGCCAGCGGTCGTTTCAGCGTTTTGCAATCGTTGAAGAACGATTCAAACTGGGTCTCCACCGGGTTTCGGGTCTCGTCGTCAGCCAGAATCCCCTTGGTGTATAGCCAGCGCTGCGCGAACTTCTTTTCGCGCTGGATGAACGAATCGTTCTGCATATCCACCTTGAGACCGTCGCCTGCCAGCGCCAGGGGCAATCCACGCGGAGCTGCGCCCAAAGCAAAACTGGCACCGGCGGCCACGGGCTTCTCTTCCTTCTTCTTTTCGCCGGGCAAAGGGGGCGGGGACGACGACGGCCGCGCATTCTCGCGGTACCACAGCGCGGTAGGCATGGTGGCTTCGCCGTCGCCCACGGTGAGTTCCAAGGATCCCGCGGTGCCCATGATCACTTCGCCAAACTCCGGCCGGCTGCTGCACAGGTACGGCAGGTGGGCGTTGGTGGTGATGGAACTATAGACCAGCTTCTGATTATTCGGGTATTTATAAATGAGCTGGATGTTATCGTACACGTCGCGGCCGTCATGCCACGTATCGAGGCCGCCCAGGCCCATCACGAACTCCGGCGAGGAACCGAACATCCAATCCGAAATATCGATCTGGTGCGAAGCCAGCTCGGCTGCCAAGCCGCCAGAGAATTGTTTGTATAGGCGCCAGTTGAAGCCATTCATTACCCAGCCGGGATTGCGGTGCCATTGCGCGTGGATGTGCGTCACATTGCCCAACAGGCCCTTATCCACCATCTGCTTGGCGATCTGATAGAACTTGCTGTACCGGCGCTGCAGGCCCACCTGCAAAAGCTGCTTGGGATGCTGGGCGTAAAGCGCGCGAAGGGCATGCACCTCTTCCGGAGTGAACACAATGCTCTTTTCGCAAAATACGTGCTTGCCGGCTTGCAAGGCATCGCGCGTTACGCGGAAATGCTCAAACAGCGGCACGGCGATCATCACGGCTTCCACGTTCTTATCCGCCAGAAGCTCGCGATAATCCTTGTACTTGGTGGGTTTGGTACCGATGGTGTTGTAAGCTTTGCTGAGCTTTTCATCGTCCAGGTCGCAGATGGCCGCGCAACGGCCCCCGTCCACCTTGGTGAGATGTTTCAGCAGATAGCTGCCCCGGCCGCCGGTCCCAATCATGCCGTATTGCATTTGATCGGAAGCTGCCTTGACGATGGCGGGTGCGCCGGTAGCGGCAATAGTGATGGCGGCGGCGATTTTCACGGCGTCGCGACGGGTGAGGTCGGATGTTTCAGGCATGGCTCTCTCTTGGTTAAAGTTTATCACCGTGGCGGACTGGATGGATTCTGTTGGTATCGATGCCATGGCGGGTTATCGTCATGCGGAGCATGCTTATTCCGCTGACACAGGCGCAGGCGGCGAGGGCGGAAACTCTGCAATCATGACCGCGCAACACAAAAACTTCCACTTCGCGAAATACTTTCAGAGGCGTTCGGCGAGAGTACGCTCAACATCCCGATAGCCATGGAGAATTGCCACCACTTGCAATGGCCTTGTTTCAGGCCGGTAGACGATTAGGTAGGAATAGACCGGGAAAAACCCGACGGCTTCGTCCGTCAAATCCTTACGTCGATGCCCGGCCCCCTGGCGACTTCGCCAGCAAAACGATCTTTTCGCGAATGGTGGTTTCAACCCGTTCCGCCATATCGACACTGGCTTTTTTCCTGATGTAGCGCCAAATATCGACGAGATCAAGCGCGGCCTCCGGCGCAAGAATGTAGCGCCGCTTCATTCCGGCTTGGCTTTTTGTTCCGCCAGGTGAGCGTCCAACTGGTCCTCGGGTATTCCCTCACCGCGATCAAGCTGCGCGATGCCGCGCCGGATTTTGTTGTTGATCGTTTCCCTGCTCTCCATAAGCCAGCGGTCCTGCTCTTCCTGAGTTTCAACAAGATGGCGCAACGCTTCTTCGGCACTCACTGCGCCAGTCGCCTGAATCCGCTTTCGAATTCGTGCTTCCAGCGCCGTATCGTGAATTTCGATCTGCATTTGTGGTTCCTTGCCGTCTATATCCAGCCTAAAGGACATGCTGCCGTCTGTCACGGCCTCAGGGAACCATACGTCATTCCCACGCCCTTGCGTCGTTTCAAGCGGCCGGGGAACTCAGGCCCGCCAGCCTCAGCGTATCCTGAAGGCAGGAGCATCCGCGACAGTATGTATCCATTGAAGAAAGGCAAGACGGCCAGCCAAGCCCACGTTGCACTGCCTGAAGGCACGTTCGAAGAGGAACACGGCCGCAAGGGGTTTTACGGCAAAAGCGCCCACCTGTATCATGCGCATCCACCCACGGGCTGGATCCGTTTCGAAGGCAAACTCCGCCCGCATTGCTTCGATCTGAATCAGCTGGCGGCGGGCGATTTGAACGACCCTAACGGCATGCCCGCGCCGTTCCTGGGCAACAACGATGTCACGCTGTATGTCTCCCGCCGTAGTGAGCCCATGCCTTTCTACTACCGCAATGCCGACGGCGACGAACTGCTCTTCGTGCATCGGGGGCATGGCCGGATTGAAACGGATTTCGGACCTTTGGATTTTGAAAAGGGAGATTACATCATCATTCCGCGCGCCGTTACGTACCGGTTACTGCCAGAGAGCCGCGACAACTTTTTCCTGATTATTCAATCGAAGACGGAGTTCGATCAGCCGGAAAAAGGCCTGCTGGGCCAGCACGCATTGTATGATCCGGGCGTGATTGTGACGCCGGAACCGGCTCCGCAACTGGATGACAACCGCGAGTGGGAAGTGCGGATCAAAGTGGACGACGAGCTTTCCACCATCGTGTATCCGTTCAATCCCATGGACGTGGTGGGCTGGAAGGGCGACCTGACAGTGTGGAAAATCAACATGCGCGATATCCGCCCGGTGATGAGCCACCGCGCACACCTGCCACCCAGCGCGCACACCACTTTCGTTACCGGCGGGGCCGTAGTCTGCAGCTTCCTGCCTCGCCCCCTGGAACAGGACGAAGATGCGCTGCGCGTGCCGTTCTACCATCGCAACACGGACTACGACGAATTCCTGTTCTATCACGATGGGGATTTCTTCAGCCGCGATAATATCAAGGCCGGCATGGCTACGCTGCATCCGCGCGGCATCCATCATGGCCCGCATCCCAAAGCGCTGGCGAACCAGAAGAAGAGGACCCACACGGATGAATACGCGGTGATGCTGGACGGGCTGAACCCCATCCGCGTTCTGCCCGCGGGCGAGGCCGTGGAGTGGAAAGAATACTGGATGAGTTGGATGGACAAGACCAA
>JBBQUE010000070.1:0-9355 GCA_038212805.1 Bryobacterales bacterium
GTGTGCTGCTTGCATTGGGAACCGTGGCAACCGCTGCCTCCGCCGCGCCTGGCTGGCGCGAAGACGCAACCTGGCTGTTCGCGACCCAGAACACGCACGAAACATGGGCGCAGCCCGGCGCGGAAACTGCGCGGCTGGGAGCTGAGTGCGGTTGATGGCATCCACCAGCAGCTTGTTGTCATAGAGGTCGGTGGTGAAGCCGAGCAGCGCGACAAAATCCGAAGGCAGCGTGAAGGCATCGTGCGTGTCGTTCAGGTTGGATACATACTCCACGCACAATTCGTAGAAATCCAGATCGTTCGTGGTTTTCGCCACGCGGTCCAGCCACGGAGTAATCAGCAGCGCGTCGAAGTTGAAGAGCTGCTTTTTCCACTCATAGGGTGCGTAATATTTATCGTAGTGGCCCACCAGGACGCGGAAATCAGATATCTTTTGCGCCGGAGTCAGTTGCGCCAGGCACGTGGCCGGAACCATGCAAAGTAGAGAGGTAATCAGAAGGTGTTTCATGGGTGGCTCCTGCTATTTGCTCTTCGCGATCCAATCGGCGATTGCGGCGGTGAAGGCGGCTACGAAGGGGTGCCCGCTCTGCATCAGGTTGTCCCGGGTCATGTAGTCGTAAAGGATATCGGGGCGGACTCCGATGTTCTCCACATAGGGCGCGGCAGGATAGTCGGAGGTCACGGTGGGATTCTTGCGAACCATGAGCGATTCCGTCAGCGTGGTACTGCCCTCCGCGTAACTCCCCACCGGGTAGGCACTCACGTTGCCGCCCGCCCCCATGGTGCGCATTCCAAACAGCGGGCCGCGTTGGTTGTCCTGAATGGTAGCCGGAAAAGCGTCGCCTCCGGAGGCTGAGAACTCATCGATCAGAACCATCAGTGGCTTGGTGTAGGCCAGAGGATTACCGTCTTGATCCGTGAAAGGATCCAGGTCAATGGCCGTGTAGGAAAGCGGCAGGGGCCCGGTGCGGCCACGGTTTTCGCTGTTGGCTTTCTTCACATCGTTATAAATCACCTGAATCTGATCGATGATGTACTGGGGCGCGTTTTGGGCCTTGGCGCTGGTAAGGGATGAGGAAAGACTCTCTACCCATCCGGAACTGGCACGGATCTCAAACGGGATGGACCGGAAGCGATTGGGGATCAATAACTGAGCGAGCTGATTCACATAGAGCACGGATCCGCCGGGATTGCGCATCTCGTCAATCACCAATCCGTCGGTGGCCTGTTGAAAGTAGAGGATCTCACCCAGGAACTGGTTGAGCGCAATGTTGGAATTCGCGGGTGCGTAGTCGGAAATGCGAATGAAGCCCACGGTATAGGGACCGGCGGTGAATGTCCCGGAAATAAAGAAGTCGGTAGTCCGGGTTCCCAGGCGCATCTTGAAGCCAGCGGGCAGAGCGTAGATGGGGGAGCGGGAGCCGAAACCGAGTATAGTCTGGGTATCGGGAATGCGGCAATTCTGCAGGGCCCGGAGCGGCACCATGTAGTCCGGCTGCCCCTCAATGGGATTCGGCGTCAGTTCCGCGGAAACGGGCGACGCGCTGCCGGGATTCGGCACCGGACCCACGGTGCGCATGGGGAGGCCGGATTTCTGCCAGGTGATGGCATACGTCTGAGGGGAGCCGGTCTGGCCTTGGATCACCAACGATGCTGAATCCCCGAGGTCGACCGCGTGGGGCATCCGGTTTTGGGGACGGCTGACGATACGGTTCGCCGCGCTGCGGGCGGTACTGCGCGGATTGGCGGAGATGGAATACTTCGCAAACTGCTGAATCAGATCCTGAACGCCCATTCCGTCCACGCTTACCAGCTCATCTCCGATCTGGAACGGATACTTGTCAACCGGCAGGAGACTGCGGCTGATGGAATCAATCAGCACTTTTCCATCGTAGATATCGACGGATAAGGGAAGGGAAGCGAAGAAGGTTGAAGGCAGCTTGAAGTTATCGTGTGCGTCGTTCAGACTGGCGACGAATTCCACCATCACTTCGTAGAAGTCCAAGTCATTCGTGGTGGCGTTAATACGGGCCAGCCACGGCTTGGTTTGCAAAAGATCAAACTTCAGCGCGTCTCTTTTCCATTCGTAGGGGCCGTAGTTTTTGTCGAAGACGGCAACCAGGTCGTTGAAGTCCGAGATCTTTTGATCTGGAGTGAGTTGCCCAAAAGCAGGGAGGGCGCAGGCGGCGAGAAGTACCAACGGGACAATTCGCATAGCTCACACATCTTACTACAGCCAGTTATCGATCCAGAAACCAATCGCGCACGCCCTCCCCGGAATTCAGCGGAACCATCGAAGACGGTGCCTTGATTGGGATGCTTTTCCACGATCAGGATGTGGCCTTGCCGGCGAAGACTTCGCGGGTGGTCCGGTGGGCGCCCACAGTGCGCTCACCGCGCCGGAACCGGTCGGTATTGCGGTAGCGGGTATAGGGCGGCACAGGCCAAGGCCATCAGGATAGGGAGGAGACGCACTATTTTGCCTTCAGCGATTCCAGTTCGTCCATGGTGCGGGGCCAGTCTTCGCGGAGCAGTCGCGATAAGGCGCGGTCGGCTAGCAGCTTTCCGCCGGTTTGGCATTGTGGGCAGTAGTTGGTTTCGTTGGCGGCGTGGCGAATGCGCTGGACTTTGGTGCCGCAGCGGGGACAGGGTTCACCGTAGCGCCCGTGGACGGCCATGCCTTCACGGAAGGCCGTCACCTTTTCGGGGAAATGGCCGGCGGCTTCGGCGCGCAGGCGGGCGGTCCAATCGAGCAGCGACTCGCGGGTGGCCTGGTGCAGGCGCTCAATCTGGGCGGGCTGGAGCTTCTGCGTGAGCGCGACCGGCGACAACTGGGCACGGTGCAGGATTTCATCGGAATACGCGTTGCCGATGCCGCTGAAGACATGGGGGTCCGTGAGCGAGCGTTTCAACGTATGATTCTCCGCGGTCAGGGCGGCGGAGAAAGTTGCGACGTCGGCAGTGAGAACGTCGATTCCGCCGGGGTTGAGCGCCTCCAGCGCGGCGTCGCTTTCGACTAAGTGCAATGAAGCTCGCTTGCGGGATCCGGCCTCGGTTAATGAAATTGCGCCGGACGAAAAAACGAAGCCAGCCACGGCGTTTTTGCCGGGTTGCTTGCCCCCCGCGGGGAACCAGTGCAGGCGTCCGGCGATCATCAGGTGCAGCACCATCCAGTAACCGCCGTCGAGCCCGATGGCTATGCGTTTGCCAATGCGGCGGAAGCGCTCTACCTTGCGGCCTTCGAGCAGCTTGGCGGATGGGGTGATGGAACGTAACAGGAATGGACTGTTGAGCTGGATGCGTTCCAAGGTCTGGCCGAAGATGCGGGCGTCAAGGGCTTCGAGGTAGACCTGGATATCTGGCAGTTCGGGCATATTACGGGGCCGGAATCGCGAGGTCCAGCCACCCGATCATCATCTCTTCCCAGGTTTGGGGACCGTAGCGAACGGCCGCTTTGGGGTCGGGGTTGAACGGATTATTGGCCGAGTTGTCGAAGTAAGCCGTACACTCAATGCGCGTGCCGGGCGGGAACTTGAGGGGCGTTTCCAGGTAGTAGTAAGGTTGCCAGTTGAAATCGTATTGAGGGATGTTCAACAGGACTTCGCTGCGGCCGTCGGGATAGACGGCGCGGAACTCGAACGATTTTCCGCGCAGGTGCATGTGGGCGCGCATGCCAACCAGGGAAGCGTTTGGAGGCAAACCGTGAACGGAATCCACGCGGTAATGGGGGTCTCCCGGTGGGATTTCCATCCAGGGGTTGAGGGCTTGGGTGGCGATGATCTGCTGGCTGGGAGGCTGTTTGGCAAACCCGAGGCCGATGCGGGTACGGTCCAGCGCGGGCTTCCCATTTGGGGTGTAGTGAAGCTGGAAGATCAAGGTGGCACCAGCGGGGATCAGCCGCGCCTGGCCGGGTTTCCATTGCTGGGGTACGGCTCCGGGGGCGTATCCGCCCAGGTATTGCGCGTCCATGAGACCGTGCTCGCCTTGCACGTAGACGATGGCGTGATGGACTACCGATGCATTGCCCGGGCGGACCTCGATGTTCTGGACCCAGCGATCTTCGGCGAAGTGAGTGCGCACGGGGAAATACATGTAACCTAAGTCGCCCGTGGCTGGGACGGCGAAGGGCTCAGGCATTTCGAACGTGACGTCGGGTTCCGGGATACGCCAGCCGGTGGCGAAGGTTAGGGGCGCGGGAGCATCATCGGCCTTACCGGCGGGCGCTCCGTTGCGAACCCACGCGGTGAGGATGGCGATTTCAGCCGTGCTCAGGGACGGGTTGTTGGAAAATTTGCCATAGTGCGGGTCGGCAAACCATGGGGGCATCTTACGGGAAACCACGGCGGCTTGGATGGCTTTGGCCCAGGGGCGCGTCTGCTGATAGGTGAGCAGCGGCATGGGGGCGGCTTCGCCGGGACGGTGGCATTCCTGGCAGTGTTTTTGCAGGATAGGGAGAACGTCTTTATGGAACGTTTGCGCAGCCACACTCACGCATGCCAGCATTGCGGCGAGGAGGATTCGGACCGCCATGAGACCATCATAGATCACATGTTAGAGAGCCATGAAACCAGTTTTCGGGTGCGCTATGCCGAGACAGACTCGATGGGCGTAGTGTATTACGCGAACTATCTGATTTGGATGGAAGTCGGGCGGTCGGAGTATTGCCGGGCGTTGGGGATTCGCTATCGCGATATGGAAGCGAACGATGGCATATTACTGGCGGTGGCGGAGGCCAATTGCCGGTATAGTGCGCCGGCCAGGTACGACGATGAGATCACGGTGGCAACGCGGATTGTGAGCGCGAACCGGCGGATGGTGGAGTTCGGGTATGAGATCCGGAATGAGCGCGGGCAGCGGCTAGCCGCGGGATGGACGAAGCATATTTTCCTGGGGCCGGGCATGAAGCCGCGCAAGCTGCCGGAACAGTATCATTTGCACTTTGGCGTTCGATAGAATACTCAGCATGCGGGAAGCGGTGATTGTGGACGCGGTGCGGACGCCGATCGGGCGGCGGGATGGAGCTTTGAAGGGCTGGCATCCGGTGGACCTGTTGGCGCATACGCTGAAGGCGCTGGTGCAGCGGACGGGTATTGATCCGGCGTTGATCGACGATGTGATTGCGGGGTGCGTGGGGCAGGTGGGCGAGCAGGCTTTCAACGTGGCTCGCAACGCGGTGCTGGCGGCGGGGTTTCCGGAATCGGTGCCGGCTACGACGGTAGACCGGCAGTGCGGAAGCAGCCAGCAGGCGGCACACTTCGCGGCCCAGGGAGTGATGGCGGGGAGCTACGATGTTGTGATCGCATGCGGCGTGGAGTGCATGTCGCGCGTCCCCATGGGCTCGAACGGGGTGGGTCCGGGGAAGCCTTTCGGTCCGGCTATGGAGGAACGCTACCACCATGTTCCGTTTAATCAGGGGATTGGCGCGGAGATGATGGCGGAGCGCTGGCATATAAGCCGGCGGGATTTAGATTTCTATAGCTGGGAGAGCCATCAGCGGGCGGCGCGGGCAACGGAAGCGGGGCGGTTCGATGCCGAGATTGTACCCGTGGCGGTAGACGGCGGGTTGATGACGCGGGACGAGGGTATTCGCGCCAGTTCCACGATTGAAAAGCTGGGGACATTAAAGCCCGCGTTCAAGCCGGATGGCGTGGTGACGGCGGCGAATGCATCGCAGATCAGCGATGGCGCGGCCGCCGTGCTGATTATGGAGCGCGGAATGGCGGAGCGGTTAGGGTTGAAGCCCATGGCGCTGTTTGCCGGCTTCGCGCTGGCGGCGGAGGATCCGGTAATGATGCTGGGGGCTCCAATTCCGGCCACGCGCAAGCTGCTGGGGCGCGCGGGATTGGGGATCGGCGACATGGACCGGGTGGAGATCAATGAGGCGTTCGCGTCGGTGGTGCTGGCGTGGCAGCGGGAGACCCAGGCGGATCTGGCGAAGGTGAACGTGAACGGCGGGGCGGTGGCATTGGGGCATCCGTTGGGGGCCAGCGGGGCCCGGCTGATGACCACGCTGGTGCATGAACTGCGCCGGAGCGGCGGGCGGTATGGTTTGCAGACAATGTGCGAAGGCGGCGGCATGGCGAATGCGACGCTGCTGGAGGTGATGCTATGAGATTTCAGTGGGCTGCTTTGACGCTGGCTTGCGCGGGGATGTGGGCGCAGGAGCCGGGCCTGACGCCCGAGGCCCTGAACAAGAGATTGCAGGCGGGGGAGCGGCCTCATCTGTATCACGTGGGGTTTGGCGTCTTGTATCGGAATAAGCATATTGCGCATTCCGAGTTTGCGGGACCGGGTTCGAAGCCGGAGGGTCTGGTGGCTTTGAAGAAAGCGGTGGCGGGGTTGAAGAAGGATGAGCCGATTCTGATCTATTGCGGCTGCTGTCCTTGGGACAAGTGCCCGAATATGCGGCCGGCGTATCACGCACTGGAGAGCATGGGCTTCAAACATATCCAGATGCTTTCAATTCCGACGAACCTGGCGAAGGATTGGATTGATAAAGGATACGCCACGGAATTGGGCAGCGCCGCGCAATGAAGAAGACGGTTCTGCTTCTGGTGTTGACTGTGTTGGCTTTAGGGGCACAGGAAGCCCGCTGGAGTGAGGCGAAGGCAAACCAATGGTATGCCGGGCAGCCGTGGCTGGTGGGCGGCAATTACATTCCCGCAACCGCCATCAATGAACTGGAGATGTGGTAAGCCGGGACGTTTGACCCGAAGCGGATTGATCTGGAACTGGGTTGGGCGCAAGCGATCGGGCTGAATACCATGCGGGTATTCCTGCACGACATTCCGTGGCGGGACGATCCGGCGGGGTTCAAAAAACGGATCGATGAGTTCCTGAAGATTTCGGCAAAGCACAAGATCAAGCCAGTGTTTGTGCTGTTCGATTCGTGCTGGGATCCTTTTCCGCAGGCGGGCAAGCAACGGGATCCGAAACCGGGCGTGCATAATTCAGGCTGGGTGCAGAGTCCAGGGGCGAAGGCATTACAAGATCCGGCGCAAGCGGCGCGGCTGGAGGCTTACGTGAAGGGCGTGGTGGGGGCGTTCGCGCGGGATCAACGGGTGCTGGGTTGGGATCTGTGGAATGAGCCGGACAACACGAATGGATCAAGCTATGGGAAGTTGGAGCCGGCCGATAAGGTGAGCCTTGTGTTAGCGATGCTGCCCAAGACGTTTGCGTGGGCGCGGGCAGCGCATCCGGTGCAGCCGTTGACCAGCGGCGTGTGGAAAGGCGATTGGTCAGCGGATGCGAAGTTGTCCGAGATGGAGAAGGTGCAGCTTGCGCAGTCGGACGTGATTTCGTTTCATGACTATAACGACGCGGCCGCGTTCACCAAACGGATTGAATCACTGGAGCGGTATCATCGGCCAATCTTGTGCACAGAGTATATGGCGCGCGGGAATAAGAGCACGTTTGAGGGCTCGCTGCCGGTGGCGAAGAAGTATAAAGTGGCGGCGATGAATTGGGGCATGGTGGCGGGGAAGACGCAGACGTTTTTGCCTTGGGATTCGTGGCAGAAACCTTACGTGGCTCGTGAGCCGGCGGTGTGGTTCCATGAGATTTTCCGGACGGATGGGGCACCGTACCGCGAGGGTGAAGTGAGGCTGATCAAGAGCTTGACAGGGCACTGACGCATGCCGGCCCGCGTTGCGATTAAGCTTGCGCACACTGTGATCTGGGCGTTCTTCGCTGGATGCATTGTTTTGGTTCCGGTTGCGGGTCTGATGCGGCGGTTCGATTGGGTGGCGATGTTGACTGGATTGGTTCTCCTGGAGTGCCTGGTTCTGGCTTTCAACCGGGGGCGCTGTCCACTTACCGATTGGGCGGCCCGGTATACGGATGAGCGGTCGCCTAACTTCGACATCTATTTGCCACGGTGGCTGGCCGAATACAACAAGACCATTTTTGGAACGCTGTTTGTATGCGGTGAACTGGTTGTGCTCTGGCGCTGGCTTCACTGATCCGATCAGGCTTCGGGGGTGGGGTGCGCAACGAACCGGTAACCGACTCCGCGCAGGGTGATGAGATGGCGGGGGCGGGTGGGATTGTCCTCGATGTAGCGACGCAGGCGGACGATGAAGTTGTCGATTGGGCGGGTGTCGGTGTCTTCGTGGACGCCCCATACTTCTTCCAGCATTTTGCGGCGCGCTACCCCTTTGCCTTCGTGCTGGATCAGGTAGCGCAGCAGGTTGGCTTCCATCAAGGTGAGCGGGAAGATTTTGTCGCCGACGCGGAGTTCAAGGAGCTCGAAGTTCACCGATTTCGACCCGAAGGTGAAGGTGTCGGCGGGTTCCGGGCGCCGGGGCGCTTGCCATTCGCGGCGGCGCAGGAGACTACGCAAGCGGGCGATCAGGATCGCAAGTTCGAAAGGCTTAGTGAGGTAATCGTCTGCGCCAGCCGCAAATCCTTTCAATACGTCGTCAGGATGGCCGCGGGCGGTCAGCATCAGAGTCGGGACGAACTGGCCGGCCTGGCGCAATTCCGACATGACGGCGAAACCGCTTTTGCCGGGGAGCATGACATCCAGGACCACGACGTCGAAAGGTTGGGGGTGTCTGAGCAGCAATTCCAGCGCGGCTTCGCCGGTATCGACCACCTGGACTGAATAGCCTTCTGCTTCAAGGTTAAAACGCAGGCCGTCGGCGAGATGGCACTCGTCTTCCACTATGAGGACCCGGTTCATTTCGGTTTTCATTTGGCGACGGGGAGTTGCAGAACGAACGTGCTTCCCTTCCCAAGCCCCTCACTTTCCGCCCAGGCCCGGCCGCGGTGGCGCTTGGCAACTGAGCGCACGATATAGAGTCCGAGTCCTGTGCCCTTCACTTTGATGGCCAAGGGGCCGGGGGCGCGGTAGAAGCGCTTGAAGATATGTTTGAGCTCCGTTTTGGGGATTCCGGGACCTTGATCGGTGACCCGCAGGGCCACGT
Organism: Bryobacterales bacterium; assembly: GCA_038212805.1. Classification (GTDB taxonomy): domain Bacteria; phylum Acidobacteriota; class Terriglobia; order Bryobacterales; family Bryobacteraceae; genus JANXQZ01. The sequence goes on from JBBQUE010000070.1 coordinate 8,927, forward strand.
ATTTTCCGTTTACGAGGGTGGTTTGCACGGAGACGTCGACGGGCGCGCCGGAGTACTTGATGGCGTTTTCGATGAGGTTTGAGACGGCGGCGCGGACCTCTTCGGAATCTCCCATGATCAGCCGCGGGCAGGTTGGGTTGTGCTTCAGGGCGGTGGGCGGGAGGGGGTGCAGGGCGCGGGCGCGGTCCAGACATTCGGTGACGATGGCTTCCAGGTCGATACGGGCCAGGTTGAGCTTTCGGCCGGCTGCACCTGCTCGGCCTGCGCGCAGGACCTGCTCGATGGTGCCGAGAAGACGGTCGCTATCAGACAGCATGATGCTGTAGAATTCCTGCCGCTTGGCTTCTTCCACGTCGCGCGTTTGCAGGGTTTCCAGGTAGAGGCGGATGGAGGCTACCGGGGTTTTGAGTTCGTGGGTGACGGCGTTGA
>JBBQUE010000071.1:0-9353 GCA_038212805.1 Bryobacterales bacterium
TGACTTGATTCACGCTCTGCGGGTCTACCTGAAGTAAGCCCCTGAACCCACCGGATGTAATGCTGAACGCATGAAGATTACCAGCGGGCAGGATGGCCTGATCGTGAAAGTCCCTACCGACGCGGGCATTACCGGAAAGCGGTCAAAGGTCCCGTTTGGCACATTACCGCCGCTGGACTGGCCAGCCTGGTGGGGGGCGAGGATCCTTTCAAGACGGAAAAGATCTGGCATAACATGTCCCGCGGGAATACCCTGATGGTCCCGTTCGGCAGAACGGCCCCCCGGTTCTCCACAACCGCAACCCGGATTTCGGGCCAAGTGAATTCCTCGTACCGTGAAATGTTTCGCCGCGCCGTGGCTTCCATGCCGGGCGAAACCGTGCTGCTGCCCTCAGTCTTCTACGCTTTCAAACCATCGCTTTGAAGTTGATTACTGACAGCCGGCTCAGCTTATCGCACCATGGTTTCGTCAGATCCTGCTGGTCAACGGCCACGGCAGCAACGTACCAATCAAAGCCAATCCATCTGCGCCATGGTCCTGTTGTGGAATCTGGTGCCCAAGGCGCTGATTCAGGAACTGCGCGAATCTCCGTTTCCAGGTGGGATGGCGCACGGGTGCGAACTGGAAACCTCCGTCCTGCTATACCTTAGCAAGGCTCACGTGCAGATGGACTAAGCCGTAAAAGACATACCGGTGCAGCGGCCGGAGTTCCTTTAGTGGGATCTTCGGGCACCGTCGATCCCACCCGGGCAACCGCCGAAAAAGGCCGGCGCTTCGTGGACGCGCTGACAGAAAACCTGATTCGCTTGATTCGAGAGTTAGGGGCGCGAGGGTTCGCTAATGGCTTTGTTTTTTCGAGCCCGCAAGACGCTGGACAATAAGACTATAGTCAGGAAAGTAAATGGGATTATTCCCGCCGACGCGTAAAGTGTGGGGACAGAATAGAAACGAATTCCCCCAATCAGCGTTACCGCCGCCACGATTCCCAAGCTTACCCGGTATGGTGTCCAAGCCGCCAGAGTCGTAAGGCTAAGACCCAATAGAATTGACATTATACCGGCGGGCTGCAAAGGCAGTCCCGCAAATCCACTGAGTCCCAACGTCACCAGCACGCACCCCACCACTCCCGGCAACACCCAGCCCTGCTTATAAAACTCCAGGTAGATGCCAAGAATTCCAGTGATCAAAAGAAAGAAGGCGGTGCCCGGCTCCATGCCGGTAGTATCTCACCGCCCTCATGGTGCCTGCGGTTTAGTTGGCGAAGATGAGCTTGGTGGTGGTGCCGCCCAAGCGAATTTCCTGAATTTGACCGTTCACGGATTTCACACTTGTCGTGCCGATTTTCGACGGAGTATTTTCTACCGTCACGGGCGCTTCCACAACTTGCTTGCCGAGCTTCAGCACGGCCTTGTTGTCTTTCACTTCCAGCCGGTATTCACCCGGCTTCAGTTGCGTCCCGTTTAATGTGGCTGGGTCGAAAAGCTTTATGCTGTATGAGGGTGCGGCGCTGGCGATGGCCAGGGCGAGGGTCGAAAAGGCGATCAGAATCTTGTGAACCACTTGGTCACTTCTCCTAAAAATGTGATTGCAAACTACATCTATCCATACGCTCCCCGGAGGATTTTGTTCCTAAAAGAAATTCAAAATCATTACTTTATATGTCATGCGGTGCGAGGAAATGAATGGTTTCGTTTTGCACGCTTGCGTCCGAGCCGAAACCCTCTATCCAATGCATGCCCGGTTCGCGGCGGAACCAGGTAAGCTGACGCTTGGCGTAGTGCCGCGTGGCCAGTTTTGCCGCCGCCAAAGCTTCATCGAAAGACGCGCCACCTTGAATGAATTCCAGCGCCTGTTTATACCCCAGGGATTCGAACGGTTTTGCCGTAGGAGGTACTCCCCGGCTAATCAAGGTGCGTACCTCTTCGATCAGCCCCTGATGGAACATCCGTTCCAGACGCAGATCCAACCGGCGGTACAACTCCGCGCGCGGCGGACCCAGTCCGATCTTGCGGATTTGAAATCCGTTCAGCGGGTCCGCTGGACTGCGGGCGCAGGTATCTCTCAGTAAAAAAAGCTCTAATGCACGCACGGTTCGCTGGACGTTGTTCGCGTGCATGCGTTGTGCGGCGGCTGGTTCTAGACGCGAGAGCACCCTGTGCAAACTCCCTGGCCGCCGCTGCTCGCGGGCCAGCAGTCGAGTCCGGAGCCCCTCGTCTCCGCCCGGCGCTAGAGCCAGCCCATCTAGCAATGCGCGCAGGTAAAAGCCCGTCCCGCCCACCACTAATGGAACGTGCCCCCGCGCGGAAATCTCATGGAGGATCGGACGCGCCACGCGGGCGTATTCACCGGCTGTAAACACGGCACCGGGCTCCAATACATCAATCAGGTGATGCGGAATCCCTCGTCTTTCCGCCAGCGGCAGCTTCGCGCTTCCGATGTTAAAATGCCGGTAAACCTGCACAGAATCACAACTTACCACTTCCCCGCCGAGTTCTTCCGCCACCCGCATGGCCAGTTCACTTTTTCCCGATCCGGTAGGCCCGGCGATAACGATCAGCGGCAACATACGATAATCAAAGTATGACTCGCCGGGCCGCAATGGGATTGTTGTTGGCCGCTCCTCTGGCCCAGGCCCAGGACGCCGCGCAGGACTACGTCTGTCCCATGGATCCGGATATCCGCTCCAGTAAGCCAGGTTTATGCTCTCGCTGTGGTATGAAACTCGTATTCGGAATTCCCGATGGGCTGGAATACAAGCTGGATCTGGCTTTGACTCCACGCGTTTTTCATGCCGGCGATCATGTCCAACTCGCATTTCGCGTTCTGGATCCGAAGAGCGGAAAGCTGGTTCAGAAGTTTGAAATCGTGCATGAACGGCTTTTCCACTTGTTCCTGGTTAGCCAGGACCTGCGGCACTTCGTACACGACCATCCTAAGTTCGGGCCGGATGGCGTCTTCCGCTATGACATGGTATTTCCCAAGCCGGGGCTGTATCGAATGCTGGGAGACTTCTACCCGGCGGGAGGAACTCCGCAACTGACCGCGAAAACTGTCATCGTCCCGGGGAAGCCTGGTGATCCGCTGCCAATTCAATCAGTTAGCTTAAGCTCTGACCTGGCTCCAAACCAGTGTGAGAACCTCAATGTCGAGCTGGTGACGGAGCCGGCCCAGCCCATCGCGGGTCAGAAGACGATTATGTTTTTCCGTCTGAAACCAGCCGAGGGTATCGAAAAATATCTGGGGGCGTGGGGGCATATGCTGGCCGCCAGCGACGACCTCATCGATATGATTCACACCCACCCCTTCATTGCTGACGGAGGCGCGCAGGAACAGTTCAATCTGATTTTCCCGCGCGCCCGAACCTATCGTGTCTGGGTGCAGTTTCAACGCCAGGGCGTCGTCAACACTGCCGCGTTCAATATACCCGTCCAGGAACTGAAGTAGTCCTATTTCCCTCGAGGCATCACCGAGGGGTACCCGGGGTGGCATGGATCCGGTCGACGATCGGTCAAACAGGCTTGGCGTTTGTCCAGGCTTGAGCGAGATCCTCCCAAAATGGCACGACGTTCCAAATTGGTAGAGATCCGTGGTGACAAGGCGCGGCTGATTCGGCTGCTGAACTACGCCGGAGGCGTCCATACTATTGATTCCACGCCCTTAGTTGAGTTGGATGGTGAGTGGCACGGCGTGTGCATGGGTAAATGTGATGCTGCCTTTTCCTTGCCATCTGCCCGCTGCTTGGACTCCACTGTGCGCTGGGTCAATGCGATCATTCACGTCAAATCTGAATTCGTCGTAACACAGGCCGCCGCTAATCAGGAGTGTGCCCCGCAGCAGGCTGAGATGCGGGTCTGGGATCGATCACGCGACCGGATATATGGTCGAAGCGATAGCGGGGATCAACTCTGTATCACTATCGTATTGCGAAGGATGCGCCCATTAAATGCCGTCGCAATTCATTTTTGCCTCAGTACACAGCGCGTTCGCGGGCGGCAGATTTGGTGGCGAGGGAAAAGCGGGGCTCGGGCTGAATAGAGCCCGTCAACAAGCGTTCCACGTACTCGCCGACGGCGGGGCCATGCTTGAATCCGTGGCCGGATCCACCGCCTGCAATCCAGACGTTGTCGAACTCCGGGTGCCGGTCGATGAGAAAGTCCCCGTTGGAGGTGTTTTCGTATTGGCAGACGCGGGTTTCCACCATCGGCGCGCTGGCCAGTGCGGGAAAGCGTTCGGCTACGAAAGCTCGCGCGGCTTCAATAGATTCAGACGAGATTACCCGTTCCTGGAGGTCAGGATCGGTGCCGGGTCCGTGTAGATCAAACGCCAGCTTGAAGCCTCGCCCTTCCAGATCGGGCAGGGAATAAGCTCCGCTTGGGTGTCCATAGTCCAGCCAGGCAGGCATCGCGGAAGGGCTGAAATTCAAATTGCCGGCGGGCGCGCCAAAGAAGAAGACTTCCTGGCGGGTCGGGTGGATCCGGTTACCAAGCAGCGCCGGGAAAAGCTTCGGAAGCCACGGGCCGCAGGCATAGATATATTGGCCAGCGGAAATAGGACCGGCTAGGGGAGGGGGAGTGCCAGCGTATGAAGATAGTCCACCCCCGAGGCGAGGGCTGCGGCAACTACGGTCTGGACCGCCCGGCGCGCCAGGATTACTCCACTGGCGGTCTCCAAAATTGCGGTTACCTGAGATGAGAAATGGAATTGGGGAAACCGGTGTTCGAGTTCGGAATCCGTCAGAGTCTCGAAGGGAACTCCATTTTGAATCAATGAGTCGCGGTTACTGCCGGCCCGCGAACAGCCTTCAGGCGCAGTCCAGAGCACCCCGGTTGGAACGAATAGCTCTATCCGGTTTGTCTCGTTAAAAAGCTGCTTCCATAGTTCCAGCGAGCGGAGCGAGCAGCGGGTGTAGAGCTCATCCGGGCCGTAACTCATGCGAATGATGCGGGATTCGCCGCCCGAACTGGAGCGGGAGTTCCCTGGTCCATAGGCCTCCAGGAGGGCGACTGAATAGCCCGCCTTTCGGAAATGGTAGGCGATCCACGCGCCGAAGACTCCGGCCCCGATGACCGCGAAATCATAGTTACACAAGTTCAGTCCCTTCGCCTGCGACGGTAGCTCGGGTGTAGGCCAAGTGGGCGGCAGCCAAGTCCTCAATGGCCAGGCCGAGCGATTTAAATAGGATCACTTCTTTCGGATTACGGCGTCCCAGCTTAGGATCAGCCAGGAGTTCTCCCAGTTCAGCACGCAGGTGGCTGGCGGTGAAGCGCCGCTCGGCGATGCCCTGGACTATATCGCCGGATTCGGTGAGGGCGGATGCACGTGCGTCGACGTATACGGCTGCGCGGCTTACCAGCTCGGGATCCAATTCGCGTTGGTTGGGACGGCATGCACCCACGGAAATCACGCAGGCCCCGTCTTTCACCCAATCGTTTTGAATTACCGGCGCAGGCGAGGACGTGGCCAGGACGATGACATCCGCCCCGCGGACCGCCGCCTCCGGGCTTTGAGCGGGTTCCACCTTGGTATGGGTGAAACCCTGGCAGAAGCGCTGGAGATGGACGGCTGTGGGGCTCCAGCAGCGAATCTCACGAAACTGGCGAACATGCGGCAGGGCCTCTATGTGGCTGCCAGCCTGGACGCCCGACCCCAGGATTGCCAGCGCCGGGGTTTCCGGGAGAGCCAGCGCTTCGACAGCCAAGGCCGATACCGCGGCGGTGCGGGCCTCCGTGATATAACTTCCGTCAAGGACCGCGAGGAGTGCCCCGGTTGCGGGGTTAAGCAGTATTACTGTTGCGGAGTGAGAGGGTAGTCCGAGGGAGGTATTCTCGACGAAAACGCTGACCAGCTTGGCGCCCAGCGCGGGCATCTCGGGAGCGTAGGCGGGCATGCTGGCCAGGAAGGAAGGCGCGGAATTGATTTCGATCACGCTGCGCACCGGCTGGCGAACGTTACCCGCGGAGAAGGACAGCAAAGCCGCGCGCATGGCCTGGATCAGGTCAGCAATCGGCAGTAGACGCCGGAGGGAAGTATCGTTTAGCCATAGGACCATGGCTCACTATTCTTACACACGGTGTCAGGTATGATGTGGATTACACAAGATTTGGAAAGCACCATGACAACTAAGAAGCGACCATCACCGGCGGTCCGTCTGGATCCCATGGCAGATCTGGCGGCGTGGCGAACGCACAAGGGAATCACGCTCGAACAGGTTATCGAGACTACTAAAATCTGCCGCCGGTATCTGGTTTCAATTGAGGCCGGGAATTTCCGCGAACTTCCCGGTGGCATCTTTACGTTGAGCTGGTTGCGGCAGTATACCGAAGCTGTGGGCCTGAACGCCGAGGATCTGCTGCGCGAATACCGCCAAAAGACGGAGAGCAAGCCGGTCAGTGCAGCAGGCAATTTGAGTTCGGCGGAACCTCGTGGACTCCTGGGCCGGTTCTTCCGGATACCTGCTTAGGGCCATCGCCCATTCTTTTTTGGTAGTACCCCGCTTTTAGTTTCAATCTTCCCCTATTCAAACCCCAACTTCCGCCGATATAACTCACAGAAGGGGGAACAGCCGTCGAATCATATGAAAGTGAATGACTCGAGTGGAGCAGGATTTTCGGGACTGGGCCGAACCTCAGAGGCAGCGCCATCCAGCCCTTCCGTGAGCCAGCGTTCGGCTTCGAAGGGCGGGAAGGGCCCTCATAACGACCAGATTTCGTTGTCGTCTCTCAGCAGCGTACTCAGCGGAGCGCAAATCGATTCAGACACCCAAACCGCAAAAATCGGAGAACTTTCGGCTGCCGTAGGGTCAGGTCAATATCGGGTAGATTCGCATGCCTTGAGTAGCAGCATCATCCGGCAGAGTCTGCGAGCATAACGTGGAACACGTGGAACAATCGCTCCGGGCAGCCCGCCAAGCGCGCAAGGGTGTTGAACAGGTTCGCAAGCGTTTACTGGCTCCTACGCCAGAAATCCTGAACCAGTGCTCGGGCCCGCTTTCAGATGCGATTCAATGTATGTCGCTGATGCAGGAGTCCCTGGGCCTGCAAACCGCTTCAGATCCGGCATCCTGCCAAGTACTTCGCTTTGAGCTCGCTTCACTGCGCAGGGAGTTGAAAACCGTGGGTGCATTGATGCAGAACGCGGGTGCGTTCTATCAGGGATACGGGCGGCTTCTGGGCCATGAGCCAGAAGCCGCCGAGGCGGGCTACGGCGGGAATCGGAGGGCGGCGACGCCCCATTCAGGGCCCCGGTTTACACTCCATGGGTAACCTTCTCACCTCACTGCTGAACTCAACGAATGCGCTGAACGCATACTCGCAGGCGCTCCAGGTGGTCAGCAATAATGTGACGAACGCCACCACTCCTGGGTATGTAAAGCAGTCGCTGAATCTGGAAGCTCTTCCATTTGACGTCGCGGTTGGGCTCCCTGGCGGAGTGGCGGTGGGATCGATTCGGAGCTCCCGCAATGCCTTCGCGGAGCAAAGCGTACGCGATCAGCAATCCGGCCTGGGCTATTTCCAGCAGAAAGCGACGGCGCTTGGCACCATCGAGAACCAGTTCGACCTGACCGGCAAAACGGGAGTGGCGGGTTCGTTGAATGCTTTGTTTCAAAGCTTTTCGCAGCTCAGCGTTTCACCCAACGACGCCGCGGCCCGGCAGAACGTAATCAATCAGGCGGGTCAGGTGGCGCAGTCGTTCCGGCATACGGCGGCGAGCCTGGCGGCAACCGGCAGACAAACCGCGGACGACACCAAGTACGCAATTACCCAGGTCAACCGCTTGGCGGCGACCATCTCAAAGATCAACAGCCTGCATCTCAAGGACTTCAAAGGCAATACGGATGCCGGCCTGGATGCGCAGCTTCACGCGTCGCTCGAAGAACTATCGCAGTATGTGAATTTCTCCGCGCTCCAACAACCGGATGGTAGTGTCACGGTATATGTCGGGGGACAGACCCCTATTGTTCAAGGCGATCAGTCCCTGGCCATTCAGGGAGACTTCTCCGGCCCGCAAGCCACGATTCTGGATAAGCAGGGCCAGGACATCACTTCTCAAATTACCGGGGGGCAACTGAGCGGCCTGCTGGATGTCCAGAATAACAAGATCCCCTCTTATATAGACGATCTAAATACTCTGGCGGCTGGCGTGGCAGACCAAGTCAATACGACACTGGCCGCCGGGATCGATCAAAGCGGAGCGGCTCCGGTGGCCGATCTCTTTACCTATGATCCGCTGCATGGCTCCGCTCAAACGCTGGGGGTGAATCACCTTACGCCGGACCAGATCGCGGCGGCACTGCCAGGAGCCACCGGCGGGAATGGCAACGCGCTCAACCTGGCCGCGCTGGGGACCGCTAAGCCATTGAGTGGTTACACCTTTACTCAGTTCTACGGAAACCTGGCCGGGCGCGTGGGGCAGGATATCGCCGATGCGCGCAACGGGAAAGATTCCCAAACCCAGCTGTTGCAGCAGGCTCAGAATCTTCGCTCCCAGACGTCCAGCGTGAATCTGGATGAGGAGGCAGCCAAGCTGATTCAGTTCCAGCGCAGCTACCAGGCGGCCGCGAAACTTGTGACGGTACTCGATCAATTGACGCAGACTGCGATCAATATCATTCCTTAGAAGGTGCCAGCATGCTTAGCTCACTCGATTCCAGTTCGCAAGCGTTCCTAACGGGGCTGACCCAGATCCAACGGCGCTCCGAGCGTGCGCAAGCCCAACTGACCACCGGATTGCGGATCAACAGCATCTCTGACGACCCCAGCCAGATCCCCGCGCTGCTGGCCACTCAGGCGGAGCTGAGCCGGACCCAGCAGATCAGCTCGAACTTAAACAATGTAAAGGCCGAAGTGGATACGTCCGAGATTTCGGTGCAGTCGGCGGTCAGCCTGGTGGAGCGCGCGCAAACTCTAGGCACGCAAGGGCAGAGCAGTTTCGTATCGGCTGACAGCCGGACCCAAATCGCGGGGGAGCTTGGAGGTATTCTCCAGCAACTGGTGGGAGTAGCCAACACCACGGTGGGCGGCCGGTATATTTTCAGCGGCGATAGCGACCAAGCGGTTCCGTATAGCATCGATCTGACCCAAGCCAACCCCATCAGCGCCTACGGTGGTAGTCCTTCCACCCGCCAGATAGAGCATCCGGACGGTAGCCTGTTCAGTGTTTCAAAGACCGCTCAGGATCTGTTTGACAGCCCTGACGCTCAACACAATGTGTTTCAGACCATCAATGATCTGAGGACCGCGCTGCTGAATAACGATCAGGCGGCTATTAACCAGGGGATCCCGGCGCTGAAGGGAATCGGGAATTACCTGAATCAACAGCTATCTTTTTACGGCGTGGCCCAGAATCGGGTGACC
>JBBQUE010000072.1:0-9333 GCA_038212805.1 Bryobacterales bacterium
ACGCGAAGCTCTCGACGCCCTTACCTGCGTCCGCCATCACGTAAAAGTCCGCGAGGCCGGCCGCTTGCTCTCACAAAACTCTGAGCGCCATATCAAGAGCCCCCGCCAGATGGCGCGCCTGTTCGCCGACCTACCGGAAGCCATCGCCAACACCGTGGAACTCTCAGACCGTCTACAGTTTACGCTGGCAGACCTCGGGTATCAGTTCCCGCATTATCCCGTCGGTCCCGGCGAGACCATGAACTCGTTCCTGCGCAAACGAACCGATGAAGGGGCCCGCAACAGTTTCCGTCCCTATCATGAACGCGCCCAGCGGCAGATCGAGAAGGAACTGGCCCTAATCGAGAAGCTCGACTTGGCGGGCTACTTCCTGATCGTCTGGGATATCGTGCGATTCTGCCGTGAGCAAGGCATCCTGGTCCAAGGCCGGGGCTCGGCCGCCAACAGCGCCGTCTGCTACTCCCTGGGTATCACCGCCGTAGACCCTGTGGCCATGGACCTGCTTTTCGAGCGCTTCCTCTCCGAAGAGCGCGGCGAGTGGCCCGACATCGACCTCGATCTACCCAGTGGCGACCAACGGGAGCGCGCCATCCAATATGTCTATCAGCGCTATGGCCAACTCGGCGCGGCTATGACCGCCAACATCATCACATACCGGGGACGTTCCGCCGCGCGCGACATCGGCAAAGTGCTGGGTTTCGACGAGGCCGACCTCACCCGGCTCTCCGCTCTGGTCCCAACCTGGGGCTGGAAAGATCCCCGCGAGACCGCTGAAAAAACCTTTAGTGAAGCTGGATTTTCGCCCGCTAACCCGCAGGTTTCAAAGTTCTTAGACCTCTACCAGATGATTCAGAATCTGCCCCGCCATCTGGGCCAGCACTCGGGCGGCATGGTGATCTGCCAAGGCCAGCTGGATTCCGTTGTCCCTCTGGAACCTGCCACCATGCCGGGCCGGGTGGTAGTCCAGTGGGATAAGGAAGACTGCGCCGACATGGGCATAGTCAAGGTAGACCTGTTAGGTCTGGGTATGATGGCGGTGTTGGAGGATTCCATTCAGCTAATCCGCCAGGCCTACCACGAAGAAGTAGACTTGGCGCATCTTCCGGCTAACGACCCTGCGGTGTACCAAGCACTACAACGGGCTGACACTATCGGGATGTTCCAGGTGGAAAGCCGCGCCCAAATGTCGTCCCTCCCTCGTCTACGCCCCGAGTGTTTCTACGACATCGTAGTACAGGTGGCCATCATCCGGCCCGGCCCCATCGTGGGCCAAATGATGAGTCCGTACTTGCGCCGTCGCCAGGGCCGCGAAAAGCCGGAGTGCCTGCATCCCTCCCTGGAACCCGTCCTGGCTCGTACGCTGGGCGTACCTCTCTTCCAGGAACAACTGCTCAGCATGGCCATGATCGTCTCCGGCTTCACAGGCGGCGAGGCCGAGGAACTCCGCCGCGCCATGGGATTCAAGCGATCCCAGGAACGCATGCAGGATATCGACGTTCGTCTGCGCGCCGGCATGGCGCGCAACGGCATTACCGGAAAGGTTCAAGATACCATTGTTAAATCCATCACAGCATTCGCTTTATATGGATTTCCCGAATCCCACGCCGCCAGCTTCGCCCTGATCGCGTACGCCAGTGCTTACCTGAAATGCAACTACCTGGCGGCCTTCACCGCCGCGATCCTGAACAACCAACCGATGGGATTTTACGCCCCTGCAACATTAGTGAAGGATGCCCAGCGGCACGGATTGCATTTCAAACCCATTGACGTAATGCGGTCGGACTGGCACTGCACCATTGAAGAACATGATGGCCAGAAGTGCGTCCGGCTGGGGCTTAACTTCACCCGGGGACTGCACCAGCAAACCGGCATCGCAATTCTGCGCGCCCGTGCTGAATCCCCGTTCACCAGCATCCAGGATCTGGTGGACCGCGTACCGGAACTGCGGAAAGATCAACTCCGCCGCCTCAGCGAGATTGGGGCCATGAACTTCATCCAAAACATTACCCGGCGAGATGCCCTGTGGGATGCAGAACGAGCCATGCGACCGGCGGGTCCGCTCTTCGCTGAGATGGAGCCTCCCACGCCCACCGCCTCACCGCTCGCATCCATGACTGAAAGCGAGCGACTAAATGCCGATTTCCGTGGGACTTATCTGACAATTGGAAAGCATCCCATGGCATTGCACCGCGAGGCCCTGAACGCCCTGGGAGTAATCCCGGCCAATCAATTGAGCAAGGTTCCCAATGGCCGCATCGTCCGGACCGCCGGCTGCGTCATCTGCCGCCAGCGTCCGGGAACCGCTAAGGGTTTAGTATTCCTGAGCATCGAAGATGAAACCGGGGTGGGAAACGCAGTGGTGATGCCCGATATGTTCGACCGCGAACGCACGACCCTGCTCGGAAATTCCTACCTGGTCATCGAAGGCGAAATGCAAAATATCGATAACGTCACGTCCATCAAGGCCACCAGCATCCTGCCGCTGCATGTCGCCGAAGCGGCTGTTCCCTCCCACGACTTTCATTAGTCCGTGCCATAATTCGATAGCTCACTATCTATACGTACCTTCATTCTGGCCACCGAGTGCCATGTCCCTCGTCACCACCGCTTGCCGCCGCGGCGAAAAGGCGAAACCGAAAGAGGGTATCCAAGCCGTCCAGACCGACTTCGCCATCGTCGTCACGGAATTTGCCATGGGCGACAGATTGGCGCAGGACCATCTGGTGCGCGGCTTCTAGCAGCCCGTGGTGAAAGTCGCTCCCTGACAGTCGCGGCTCTGTAACTTGCTCATTCTACTGAGCCGTGCGCGTGAGCAAGCGATCTATTTTGACTTTCACCACGGGCTTCTAGGGCAGACCCCCGTGTCATCTCCAAAGCAGTTTCTGTATGGCCTGAACCGGCGATCTCCGGCTAGCGTGGCACGGTGGGCATCCGCTCCGGCCACAGAATCTGGAAGCGGTTCAGAGCCTCTTTCCAGCCCTAAACGAACGACCACTTTTTGCAAACACCACTGCCCGGGTGAATTGATCACCATCTTTGGGACGGACCTCGGGCCTGAGCGCCCCTCCTACGGACAAAGAGTTCCGCCGTTCGCGGATCTTGCGAAAACCACTGCGGCGGTTTCGGTGTCATGCGCAGCCGGCCTGAACCTGAGGTTTGGGAGTTCTTGCACCGTCAGTTGCATTGTCGGGGCGACGGACTGGTCCCCTGACCGGCAGTGCCCCGCCGCGCACTTGCATAAGAAAGGGCCACCGGCTGAAAGTGCGCAGCCGGCCCAGTACCGGCTGGCGGAGCCCCGCCGCGCACCATGTTAGTTCGCCCATGTTAGTTTATAAATAGAGGATAAACAGCGCATGGACCCTGGCGGCAGCCCAGCGATTCGGGGCGTCGGACTCACCAAGCAATTCAAATCGGGCGATGCGGACTTGGTGGTCTTCGCCGATCTGTGTTTTGAGGTGGGTGCAGGGGAGCGGTTGGCCCTGGTAGGAGAATCGGGTACTGGGAAAAGCACTCTGTTGTACCTATTGGGCGGTCTCGACCGGCCCTCAAGCGGCAAGATATACTTTAGGGATACGGATATCTGCGCTCTGCCCGAATCCGGATTGGCCGCGTTCCGGAACCGGGAAATTGGATTCGTTTGGCAAAACCATTCTCTGCTTCCGGAATTCACGGCCGTGGAAAACGTCATGATGCCGCTGTTGATCCGCGGTATGACCACAGAAGAGGCGGCCCCCGTCTCATTCGCGAGGTTAGATGAGGTTGGATTACGCAACCGCGCGACACACCGCGCGGGAGAATTATCGGGCGGAGAGCAGCAGCGGGTGGCGCTGGCGCGGGCGCTGGTCGGCCGGCCCTCCGTGCTGCTTGCGGACGAACCCACGGGCAACCTGGATTTCCGGACGGGCGAAATGATTATTTCGCTTTTAGAAGACCTTCACCGCGCGCATGGCTTGACCTCAATTTACGTCACTCACAATAATTCGTTCGCAAGGCGATGTGATCGCATCCTGCAATTAGACAAAGGGACTTTAGCGGCTTTTTCGGGCGGCGGCGACGCCGGGTACGCGGAAGCAGCTATTCATCACGGCGGAACATATGTTTGAACGTTATACCGAAAAGGCGCGAAGAGTCATATTCTTCGCTCGATATGAGGCCAGCCAGTTTGGCAGCCCTTACATAGAGACGGAGCACTTGCTGCTGGGTCTTCTCCGGGAAGACAAAGCGCTGGCGAACCGGTTTCTCCGCTCTCACGCTGCCATTGAATCCATCAGGAAGCAGATTGAAGCCCACACCACGATCCGCGAGAAGGTTTCTACCTCCGTCGATTTGCCTCTCAGCCATGAGTGCAAGCGGGTTCTAGCTTATGGAGCGGAAGAGGCCGAGCGGCTCAACCATAAACACATCGGAACCGAGCATCTGCTGCTGGGTTTGTTGCGGGAAGAGAAATGCTTCGCAGCGGAAATCCTGCATGAACGCGGGCTCCGTTTGTCCCAGGTGCGCGAGGAGATTCAGCGTTCCTCGTCTGAGAAGGTTTCCGCTAACCGGCCCAAAGAAAGTTCACTGCTGGCCGAATTCAGCAGGGATCTTACCCAGACCGCCTTGGACGGCTCCATGGATCCGCTCATCGGACGCGACTTCGAATTGGAGCGCGTAGTTCAAATCCTCTGCCGCCGCACAAAGAACAATCCGGTTCTGATTGGCGAACCCGGCGTTGGCAAAACGGCCATCGTGGAAGGTTTGGCACAGCGGATCGCGGATGGCGACGTGCCTTCGTTCCTGGCGGACAAGCGCATTCTGGCGCTCGACCTTTCGCTTATCGTCGCCGGCACTAAGTACCGCGGCCAGTTCGAAGAGCGGCTGAAGACCATCATGAAAGAATTGATGGAAAACCAGAACGCCATCATCTTCATCGATGAGCTGCATACGCTGGTAGGCGCTGGTTCGGCCGAAGGGTCGCTGGATGCCGCCAACATTTTGAAGCCTGCTCTTTCCCGCGGCGAGATTCAGTGTATTGGCGCTACCACGCCCGCCGAATATCGCAAGTCGATTGAAAAAGACCGGTCTCTGGAACGGCGCTTCCAGGCTGTAAAAGTACCCCCTCCAACGGATTCCGACGCAGTACGGATCTTGTTCGGAATTAAGGAGCGGTACGAGAAGTTTCACGCCGTGGCTTACACGGATGAGGCAATTGAATCGGCCGTCCACACCTCTACTCGCTTTATTCCGGATCGCTTTCTGCCGGATAAGGCTATCGATCTGATCGATGACGCCGGTGCGCGTGTGAAGCTCCGGCAGACCACCCTGCCCAGCGAAGTGGCCGATATTCAGAAGCGCATCAAGTTCATCGTCCATCGGATGGAGAACGCGATCGCCAACCACGAGTTCGAGAAGGCCCGCTTCTACTCGGACGAGGAGCGCAAGGAACGCGAGAACCTGCGCCAGTTGCGCGACAAATACAACCTGGATGACACGTCCACCGGAGTTGTCACTAAAGACGATATCGAAGACGTGGTAGCGCGCTGGACTGGCGTCCCCATGACGGCCATCCGTGAAGAGGAAGTTTCGAAGCTCCTCCGGATTGAAGAAGAGTTGCACAAGCGGGTGATCAGCCAGGATAAAGCCATTTCGGCGTTGGCCCGGGCCATCCGCCGATCGCGCGCCGGGCTGAAGTCCCCGAAGCGTCCCGCGGGTTCGTTCCTGTTCCTGGGACCAACGGGCGTGGGTAAAACCGAAGTCGCCCGGGCCCTGGCGGAATTCCTATTCGGCAGCGAAAAGTCGTTGATTCGCTTCGACATGTCGGAATTCATGGAGAAGCATTCGGTTTCGAAGTTGATCGGTTCGCCTCCCGGCTACGTCGGTTATGAGGAAGGCGGGCAGTTGACCGAACGCGTGAAGCGTGCACCGTACTCGATCATTCTTCTGGATGAAATCGAAAAAGCACATCCGGATGTCTACAACATCCTGCTGCAGGTATTCGAAGACGGCCAGTTGACCGACGGGCTCGGCAACACGGTGGATTTCAAGAACACCATCATCATTATGACTTCGAATCTGGGAGCTCGTTTCCTGGATAAGAAGTCCCAGATGGGATTCTCCGCGCCCTCTACCAGCGGCGTTCCATCCAAAGTGGAAGACCAGGTGATGGGTGAAGTGAAGAAGGCGTTCAATCCGGAATTCCTGAACCGGTTGGATGAAGTAATCCTCTTCACCTCATTGATTGATGAGGACTTACTGAAGATCGTGTCCTTGCTGGTGGAACAGATCAACCTGAACCTAGTGGCCAAGCAGATCAAGATCCACGTCCGGGACGATGCTGCCCGGTACATTTTGGAAAAGACGTTGGTCGACCGCAGTTACGGCGCGCGTCCGCTACGGCGAGCCTTACAGAAGTATGTGGAGGATCCGCTGTCGGAAGCCTTGATCCAGGGTTCGTTGCCCCGTCCTTCGGAGCTCGAAATCTACCTGGGAGATAGTGGCATCTATTTTCGTCCCCTGGAAGACGCTCTGCAAGAGCAACCGGTGGGCGCACCCAGTGACGACCTGCCGGTAAGGCCGGCCGGAACTCCGCTTTACATCTTTTAGTTTCGCTTCCTTTCCTAAGGACCCGTCAACCCAGCAGGGGTTTTCGGGTCCAGGAGGCGCTGGCTTACTACGAGCCCGTTCGAAGCCGCACTCAACCATTTCGGCGGGACCCGGCTGATCGACAACCATGGTTGCAACCGTGATCGTCAACAACTTGGCTTCGTTTTTTTGTATGCGTCGGACTGAGCTTCATAGGCGTAAACCTTTGGACGGCCGCAACCGCTGAGTGGCTCAAAAGGAACGGCTATTCCAGTCAGGCTGAACTCACCCGGGCGGAGTTAAACGCAAATGGAACCAGGACGCTAAGGCATGGATGGTTCATTCCAGTCAGGCTGAACTCACCCGGGCGGAGTTAAACACCGGCATATCGGTGGACGGCCCGCACTCCTATAAATTTTCAAATCCAGGAACATGGTACACACCGGGTTCTTACCAACTTGCCAAAGCGCCGTTAGGTTAGGACTTCACGCAAGTGCGGGCCAGTTGAGCTGCCGCAATGGCTTGGCCCACATGCCTTTGGGTATGTTCCGCAATGTGGACCAGCATGCCGATAACCGTCGTGGGCAGTTGTCTCCGTCCCACTCCACGCCAGTCGGCGAGAGTCGAAACATCAATCAAACGGATCACCTCCGCCGATCGCGCGATAGAATCGTCCACCTCCCGGAGCAGCGTCTCACAATTTGTCCCCAAAGCCGCCTCCTGGCTCAGGCCCAGAAGTTGCCCCGGCGAGAGCTCGCGGGCTGCCAGATAGGCCGTCAGCCTGTCGATGCTGCCCGCTATGTGCCGTAGATGAAAGCCGAGCGAAACGAGACCAAACGGCCGGGCCCATACCTGATCGGGCGTAAGGCCAGTCGCGTGTAATTTCAGATCCTCCGCAGCCTGTTCGAACGAAAATAGAACTGGAGCGACCAGCGGATGGACGCCCGGCCGAGGTCCACGCATCCAGGCTTCGGGAAGTGCTTCAAAAGCCATACGATCTCAAGTATAAAGAGGCCCCATGGTAGACTCAAAGCTTCTACCCTCGATGTCGGTTCAAGTCGATCACCCAAAGCTGAGCGTTGGACAGTTCGCGGAACGCTTCCGCGGCGATATGATCCCGCTGAGCACTACATTCTCTTACTACTGCGCCTCCGTGCCTCTGAGCCCTGAGGATATGAAAGAATACCTGGAGGAGCCCATTGGCGCTTTACCGCCAACCGTGGCGGCGGTCCTGCCTAAAATCTCCATCATGCTGGTGCCCTACCTGGAGCGGGTGAACGAAAAGGGGCGCGGCAAAGCGGGCGAGTTCGTCTGCACCGAAAAGCCTCCGAAGGGCAGGCTCTTCTGGGCATCGCAGGTCCGTCTGGAAAAAGACAAAGCCGAAGTGCTGCTTTTTGCCTTGAAGGACCAGGAAGTAGCGGAATATCACTACCGTTTTTATCAGATGCTGGCGGCGCTGCTGGCAAGCCGCTGGGAGCCATCCGCCCGCCGGGAATACTCGCAGTTGTTGCGGGAGGAACTCACGGCTGCCGTGCACGGTGAAGTTGACGAAGAGAGCTGGCATTTGAAGCAGGCGCTCTTGCGCCGCCCCATTAACAGCGTTGCGCGTGAAACCAAGTTATTCCGCGAATACGTTGTGCAATCGTTCATCGATACCATGACGCTCTACCTGCATGGAATCTGTTGCGATATCGATGTCGATACGGGTCCCCGGCAATTGGCCAGCCGTCATTTGCGCAAGCGCTTAAGCCTGTTGCACCGCACTTATCCGCCACCCGACGGCTACGCCGTATTCCCTGAAGATCTGAAAACCTGATCCTAGCAGCACGTGGTTAAAGTTCCTTCCCTGCGAGAAGATCACTTTTGACTTGTTTTCACGGGTTTCGAACCATCGAGTGCCCGTCGGGGCAACGCGTTATAGCGGGCCTCCGAAGGTTGAATTTTGCCCGTTTCGGATGACTGCGAAAAATCCGACTTGAACCACGGGCTGCTAGGGCCACGACCGTAAGCATCTGTAAGCTCAGCTTCACGAAACTTTACATCGCCGCGCGCAACGTACCCGGCTCGCGCAACGTTCTTCATTGCAATGACAGTTGAGTTCACGGCTGATCCGGACACCCTCTTGATGTTGAGAGTGCGCGAAGGCCACGCCCCCAGCTTTGAAGCGCTGCTTTACCGGCACCGGACGCCCGTGGTAAAGCATCTCTTCCGCATGGTGAACAACCGTGCCATCGCCGAGGAACTGGCGCAAGATGTGTTTGTCCGCGTTTACCGCTCAAGGCAGCGATATGAGCCGAACGCCAGGTTTACAACGTGGCTGTTCCGCATAACCACGAACGTCGCGCTCAACTGGCGCCGGGACACGCGCCGCCAGACGGCCGAGTTTCATGTGGATCAGCTTTCCACCTGCGCCCGGGCTTTCGAGTTTCGCGACCAACGGCTCAACATGGATGAAGTTATGATCCGGAGACACAAATCCGGGCAGGTCCGCAGTGCCGTCGAGTCGCTGCCGAGCAAGCAGGTAGCCGCCGTCCTGATGCACAAATACGAAGGCATGGATTACGCGCAGATTGCTGAGGTGTTGGACTGCTCGGTGCCTGCCTTGAAATCGCTTCTGTTCCGCGCCTACGAAAGCCTGCGCAAACAACTGGCGCATTTGGACCCGTTTCAAGATTAAGATCCGCGGGGCGGCCACTGTGATACCTTCTTCAATGCACCCGTCATCACACGTTCATAGATTTTTGTTTATTCTATTGATGACCTCGAAAGAAG
>JBBQUE010000073.1:0-9323 GCA_038212805.1 Bryobacterales bacterium
ATCTGGAAGGACAACCCGAAGGCACGCGAGACCGGCGTTCTGAGCGCGCAAGCACTGCTCGACAGTCTGATCGTGGTGGAGATCCTCAAGCCGATCGCGGGACGCAACCGGCCGGAAGCCATCAAAGACCGCGGAAACTTCTTCCGCGGCGGCAGTTCGTTCCCTTCGGGCCACGCCATCGAATCGTGGGCGTTTGCGTCCGTGGTGTCCCACGAGTACAGTCATACCAAGTGGGTTCCTTTCGTTGCCTACGGCTTGGCGGGTACGGTCAGTTGCGCCCGATTCGCGGCGCAGAAGCATTACGCCTCCGACATTGTCGCGGGAGGCGCGATGGGCTGGTTTATCGGACGCTTCGTGTACCGCACGCATCAGGATCACTCCCTACACAAACATGCCTGGGCGGAACCGCTCATCACCCCGCAATTTCAGCCTTCGAGCGGAACATACGCGATCGGCTTGACGTTCCGGCCTGGACTCTGACAGTCTCCGGCGGTACCCCGTAGTACAGGCCTGACCGGGCCGCTAACAGGCGGCTTCCCAAAACGATATGTTCTCGCAA
Organism: Bryobacterales bacterium; assembly: GCA_038212805.1. GTDB lineage: Bacteria > Acidobacteriota > Terriglobia > Bryobacterales > Bryobacteraceae > JANXQZ01. The sequence goes on from JBBQUE010000073.1 coordinate 560, forward strand.
TCTCAACTTCCAGTTTGGCCATGGGAATCTGCTCCACCTTGAGGAGCTGTTAGGATCAAGGCAAATGGAATTGGCGATAAGGATACAGGTTGACGAGCTGCCCGAAGGGGTGTTTTTAGCAACGTCGGATGAGTTGCCTGGTCTCGTCGCACAAGGCCGGACTGTTGGCGAAGCAATTGATATCGCACGCGACGTGGCTCGCAAGTTAGTTGAGGCCCGCAGTGAGCGGGAAGGGGCACTGAATCTGCCCAGTACACGAGAGCGGCGAGACTACACGATCGTGATCGCGGCCTAAACGGGCCGCCTTGCGGAGTTCCGATATAGAGAAGTGATTCGAAAGCTGAAGGCCCACGGGTTCGAGTTCGACTGGCAGGCCGCCGGTAGTCATAAGATCTGTTTTAATCCGAGTCCCAATCGATACACCACCATTCCAACCACCCCGCTGATCTCCCCGAGGGAACGCTCCGTGCCATTTTGAAGCAGGCCGGAATAGAGGCCGGCAGTTTCTTGCAGGCGTGAAGCCAGTTCTGCCTAACTCCGGGCCACCCCCCGCTCGCGCCGATTTCAAGTCCTATGCCTACGCGAACGCAACTGCGTCGTTCGGAGATAGGAACCACTGTCCGGTTGCGAATCACTGTGCGTTGCGGAGCACCAGAGCGGAGTTTTTGCTTCCAAAAGCAATGCAGTTGATTACCGCGTGCTCCACTGCCAGCTTGCGGCCTGCGACCGGAATATAATCCAGGTCGCACTCGGGATCGGCTTCCTTTAGATTGATGGTGGGAGGGACGACGCCGTCGCGCATCGCCAGCAATGTGGCTGCCATGCCGGCGGCTCCACAAGCGCCCTGGGGGTGGCCGATCATGCTTTTGAGCGACGATCCGGCCACCTTGTTAGCGTGACCTTTGAACGCCAGCTTTACGGCCCGGGTTTCGATACGATCATTCAGTTTGGTGGAGGTGCCGTGGTAGTTCAGGTATTGAATTTCAGTGGGCGGAATTTCGGCCTCGGCTAAGGCCATCTCCATGGCGCGCGCTGGTTCTTCGCCGCATTCCTCAAGACGCACCCGGTGGTAGGCCTCGCAGGTTGAACCATAGCCCACAATTTCGCCATAGACCTTCGCGCCCCGGCGCAGCGCCTGCTCACGCTCTTCGAGGATGAAGAACCAGGAACCTTCACCGACCACGAAGCCATCGCGGTCCCGGGAGAAGGGGCGGGATGCTTCGGTGGGGATCTGGTTCCATTTGCTAGCCAAAATCCGCATCATGATAAAACCGCGCAGGATCATAGGGGCAATCGGAGCGTCCACGCCTCCGGCGACCATGGTGGAAAGGTGGCCGTGGCGAATGTGATGAAACGCGTGGCCGATGGCGTCGGTCGACGACGTACACCCGGTTGATACTACATGGCTTAGTCCGCGTAGGCCGAAACGCATGGAGACCTCGCTGGCCAGGGTCCCGATGGTGGAGGTGGGGATCGCGTACACGCTGCATTGCTTTTGCAGGCCGGCGTAGTACAGGCGGTACTGTTCTTCGGTAAATTCCTGGCTTCCCCCACCGGAGCCCAGAATCACTCCAATGGAGCGAAGTTCATCGCGCGTCATCTGCTCAGGGGCCAGGCCGGCGTCCCCCAGTGCCTCCTCAACGGCGGCAACCGCAAGGGGGGTGACGCGGGAAACGTGCGGGCGATCTTTGGCGGTGACGTAGCGATTTTCTTCAAACCCCTGAATTTCACCCGCGATTTGAACCGTAAACGCGGAGGGGTCGAACATCTGAATCCGTTTTACCCCGCTCACACCGTTGCGGGTAGCAGCCCAGAACGCCTCCCTGCCTATTCCGTTGGGGCTGACTGCTCCTATGCCGGTTACCACCACGCGCCTAACCATTGATTTTCTCCACGGTGATTTGCTCCACGTTGATTTGCTCCACGGGGATGCCCCAGTATAGTAGTTCCGCTATTCAGGATGACTACAAACGGGCATGTGCGTCACTTTCACACCTGTGCCCCTCATAGAACTCTACATCCTGTTTCCAGGTTCAGGTAAAATAATGAGTTCGACACCATTCAGTCGATTGGATTCCCCTGGTAACCGCATATCGGAAGGGGACGTCAGAGGAAGGTAGCGCAGAGTGGAAAGGAACCCGTACTAGATGATGTTTTTCAGGCCTGGCAGCCTGCCAACGGTCCTGCTGTGTTCATGGTGCATGACGTCTGGTGCTTTTCTATTGAGCGCACAGGCACAGCCTCCCTCACAGGCGCAACCGGCTGGGCCCGCTTCACCGCAGGGACAGAAACCGGCGCAACCTCAGGCACAGCCGCCGAAGCAGAACAAGCCCAATCCTTTTGAGACGGTTCCCACCGCACCGGTGGAGCAACCAAAACCCGCCGCCCCGAAACCAGCTGAGTCCGCGCCGGTGCCTGTTGTGGGAACGCCGCAGAATGTTTCACCGAACGCGACGCCCCGCGATAATTCCGTGGAGTCCATTGAGTTCCGGGGAAGCCGCCGCGTACCGCAGGACACTCTGCGGGCGCTGATCTCCACCAAGAAGGGCGATCAATATGACGAAGAGCGCCTGAAGCGCGACTTCATCACGCTTTGGAACAGCGGACGGTTCGACGATCTGCGCCTTGAGAAAGAGCCCGGGCAGACGGGTTGGATCCTGCGGTTCATCGTCGCCGAGCGGCCGGTGGTCCGATCAATTAAATATGAGGGCAACAAATCAATCACCGTATCCGAGATCCTGGATCGCTTTAAGGAGCGCAAGGTCGGACTGGTAGTTGAGCAGCAGTACGACCCCAACAAGATTCAGCGGGCGAAGAACGTGCTGCAGGAATACGAAGCCGAGCGCGGGCACCAATACGCCAAGGTAGTGGACGAGATCCATCGGGTTCCGCCGTCGTCCCTTGAAGTGATCTTCCGGATTGAGGAAGGCCCCAAGGTCAAAGTGGGCGACATCGACATCGTCGGGAACAAGGTCTTTACCGACAAAGTACTCATCCGGGCGATGAAGAATCTAAAGCCCATCGGCCTGCCGCATTCGATTCTTTTCGAGAATCTGTTCGCCAAGACCTACGATTCCACCAAGCTGGAGGAAGATAAGAGCCGGGTCCAGAACTTCTATCAGGAACACGGCTATTTCGTGGCGCGCGCCACGGAATCCACCGTCAAGATGCGCGAGATTCTCCCGACGGGGATGCGTATTCCGTTTATCAAGACGAACCAGCCGCGGTCCGTGGCCGACCTCTCCATAACCGTGGATGAAGGCCGGAAATATCACCTGAACAAAATTGCCTTCACGGGCGTGAAGTTCTTCCGGACGCCCGAAGCCTTGATGCGTCCGCTGTTCCAGATGCAGGAAGGGGATACCTTCTCCACCGCCAAGCTACGGAAGGGCTTGGAAAATATGCGCAAGCTATACGGCGAATTCGGCTTTATCGATTTCGTCGGCGAGCCCAATTTCGAGCCCGACCCCAACTCCGACAAGATCGACATGTCCCTGGCCGTGGACGAGGGCAAGCAGTTCTTCGTGCGGCGGATCGATTTCGCCGGCAACACCACTACGCGCGACAAAGTGATCCGGCGCGAACTGCTGATCGACGAAGGCGACATGTACAATACGCGCCTTTGGGAATTAAGCGTTCTGCGCCTGAATCAGCTGGGCTATTTCGAACAACTGAAACCGGAAGAAGCGGCCACGCTGACGCGCGACACCAAAACCAACACGGTGGATTTAACCGTGAAGGTGAAGGAGCGCGGGAAGAATTCCATCCAGCTGAATGGCGGCGTCTCTGGAATTTCCGGGAGCTTCGTGGGCTTCTCCTATTCAACGAATAACTTCCTGGGCTTAGGCGAAACGCTGAGCATCACTTCGCAACTGGGCACCCGCCAGCGTACGGTGCAGTTCGGATTTACCGAGCCTTATCTGTTCGACAAACCGGTCCAGACCGGCTTCACGCTTTATACGCAGCGGTTTAATTACAATCAGGCTCGCGAAGCTTCCGTGCTGAGCGGCCAGAACCTGATTCCGCTCTATAATTCTTTGGGCCAAAACAACCTGCTGAACTATGTGTCGAACGGGTACGGAGCCACGGTGTTCCTCAGTTATCCGTTGAAACGCAGCTTCGCCCGGCTAGGCCTGACGTATGGGTATGATATTTCGAATATTCGCACGCTCACGGAGGCCGCCGGTACGTATTTTAATTACATCGACTTCCAGGGCGTCGGCGGCCCCAATGCGCTGAGCGGCATTCGCACCAGCAAGGTTACGCCATCGTACACCTTTAATACAGTGAACCATCCCATTACGCCTACCGGCGGCAAATCGTTATTTGCTTCCGTGGGTTTGTCGGGCTTGGGCGGCAACGTCAACACCTTTGAGCCAACAGTGGACGCGAAGTATTTCCGCGCCGGTTTCAAGAAGGGGCATGTCATCGGCATGCACTTCCTGGGACGCTTCCTGATGGGCTACGGCGGCAAGGTGGCCCCGCCCTTCTCGCGCTACTATACGGGTGGCGAAAACGACATTCGCGGCTTTGAAATCTGGGGAATCAGCCCGATTGCCTTCCTTCCCAGTTCCGCGAGCGTTAACGTCTTGAACAGTGACGGCACCCCCCGCCAGCAACCGGTGATCGTCAACGGGCAGGAGCAGTTCCAGAATGTAACGCTGCAGATTCCGGTGTATCAACTGGTGTTCCCGGGCGGCGATACAAACATAGTGACCAACATCGAATACCGCATCCCAATCTTTGGACCGGTCACGCTAGCGGCTTTCGCCGATGCCGGCATCGACAAGCTTTCCCTGCCAAGCCAGTTGAAACTGAATCCGGGCCGGGTGGATCAATTGAATGGCCAGTTTCCGCAGGCCGGGTTCATCGGACGCGCCGTGATTGCTCCCGGGACCCAGAAGATCCGGGCTTCCACCGGACTGGAACTGCAGGTTTTGATGCCAGTGGTAAACGCTCCCTTCCGTTTATATTGGGCCTATAATCCACTGCTGTTCCGCGGCTTCCTGCAGCCGCCCATTGTGGCCGACCGCTCGAACTTCCCGAATCAGGCGACTTTTAACAACGCCATAGCTAGCTTCGGCAATCCGATCCCGTTCTTCGAAAAGCACTCCACCTTCCGGTTTTCGATTGGACGTACGTTCTAATGTGCAATGGCCGGGCCTCACGCCCGGCCTCCCCCGCGAAGTGAAATAGTTTACAATAATTCAAGTTCAGGAGTAACATCTGTGAGAAATTTTGCAATCAGCCTGCCGGTGCTGGCGTTAGCCGCCACCGTTTTGGCGCAGGCGCAGACCACCGGTAAGGTGGGCGTCATCAACATTCAGAGCGCCATCGTCAGTACCAAAGATGGTCAAAAGGCTGCCTCGGATCTGGAAGCGAAATCTGCGCCCCGGCGCAAAGTCCTCGAAACGAAGCAGACCGATATCAACACGATGAAAGATCAGCTTCAGAAGGGCCAGAACGCGCTGAGCGAAGTGGCCAAAAGAGAGCTGGTAGGCAACATCGACGGGAAAACCAAGAGCTTTAACCGCGATATGGAAGACGCCCAGGCGGAGTTTGAGCAGGAACAACAGAAGATCCTGCAGGAACTGGGCGGGCGCATGATGGCGGTGATCGACAAGTACGCGAAGGATAATAGCTATACGTTGATCCTGGACGTTAGCTCGCCGCAGACGCCGGTTCTGTTCGCATCGAACACGATCGATATCACGAAGGACATCATCGATTTGTACGACAAGAATGCCGGTAGCGGCGCGGCTGCGAAGCCCCCGGCTCCCATGCAATCTCCGAAACCGCTTCCACCGGCAGCTGCACCCAGGCCGATGACCCCTGCCATTCCCAAGCCGCCCGTCAAATAGCTAAATCCGCTCAGCAGGACAGGCCGCCCGGCCTGTCCTCCCGGGTCTCCACCTCAGTACGCCTCATCCCGCCAAGTCAAACCAGTTTTACTTATCAAGATGAAACTCGTGGCGTTTGAGTTCTGCCCCAAGCCGCGCATGTGACCGGTTTCATGCCTGCGCAGCTGCCTTGAGACTCGATCCGGTCAGCAAATCGTAACTTGGCCGCGATGCCCGAACCATCGACAAAGTAAATGGGCAGTTTGCGCCCGGCGGCCCTGTGATAGTAGAGCGCCAGAACCCCTGTAATGAAGCTCTTTTGCGAACATCGCTCTGAAATCTGTCGAGCGTCGCTCTATAAATTATTTGGGGAAGTTTGGTGCGCCCGACAAGATTCGAACTTGTGGCCTTTTGCTTCGGAGGCAAACGCTCTATCCAGGCTGAGCTACGGGCGCGCTCTTTCCACTATACTACTTCGCGGCGTGCGCCACCGCAGCCTTCTTCGTCACCACCGACGTCTTCTTCCCCGCCCCATCCGTCTCCCCCGTCAGCTTCACGATCATCTCGCGCCAATACGGCTCCTGCCGCATCTCCTCCCCGCCCGTTGAATCCGCCGGAGTCTGCGACCGGATCATGCCCTTCCTATCAATCCACACAATCTGCGGAACCACCACCCGCTGCATCACCGAGTACCCCAGGAAATCCAAAACCTTATCCCGGCCCTCGTAAGCAATCGGATAGTTCACGCCATAAAGCTTAATAAAATCCGGCACCAGCATCTTCGCCATCTCGTTCCACGCCACGCCCAGCGGCTTAAATCCCTTCGCCCCGAATTCCATGTTCAATTTGCTAAACTCCCGCGCGGCATTCTGGCAATGCGGGCAGGTAGTGTGCAGGAACTCAATCATCACCACGCTGCCCCGGTACGCGCTCAGCAGTTCCGATTTGCCGTCCGCATATTGCAGGACCAATTCAGGTGCGCGGCGCGGCGCGGGGGGGCCTTCAGCCCGCAGTGTCGAAGCCAACAACAGGAAGGAAACCACGGAAAGCAGTCGCATAGCTTCAGTTTACCGAAGTTTTCAGGCCCTCGATACTCTCCACCACATCGTCCTTCCGCGTCACGCGAAAGAACCCCGCTTCCGTATGGCCTGAGAACATGGTGCCGCTCTCCTCACCCGGCTCAAACGTCTTCGATTTCGCCTTCAGCGCCTGCCGGTAAAACGTCCAAAACTCGCGCGATTCGGCCTCTGATTTCCAGCGCGATGCGAACGCCAACACCGGATGCTCGTCCTTCTTGTCTTCGAACAACACGAACTGGCTCCCCAGCAAACTCGCCGCTAGCGCCTCCGCCCGATCCTTGGCCCCGTACTGCACCAGCAACACCCGGTAGTCGAACTCCCCCAGGGTCCCCTCCGCCAGCTTGCGGAACTGCTTCGCCTCCGGGACCACCGGCACTGGCGGCAGTTTCGGACCCTCGTTCTCCAAATACCGTTCCGGATGGAAGATCTGCTGCGAACTCACCGGCGCGCGCCGGAACACCTCCGCAAATCCGTCCGTGCCCAGCTTCCGGTACACCGCGTCCTGGAATAGCAGGCCGCCCCGGTACGGGAAGATCAACGACTCGCGAATATACAGCGGCGACTGCGAAAACACCGGAAACTGGCTCGCCCCCTGCTCCAACGATGTGCTCATCATTTGCAGCATCACCGGCGGAATGTCCACTCCCAACCCGGCCCGCTGATGCAGGTATGCCGACATCAGCCAGGTCGCCTGGCCCTCCATCACCGCCATCCTCGCCGTGGCCGCATCATCGCTCTGGGAGTTCTGCTTAATGTACTTCTCCAAATGGAAATTCTGGTCGGCCAAGGCATGCGCCAGTTCGTGCGCCAGTGCCATCAGTGCCGCCTCGCCCGTGTCGCCCTGCATCAAAAACAGCTTTTTGCGTTGATAGTCGTAGAACGCGGCCGCCTGTTCCGTCAGCAGATCCACGGTCTGGCCGCGCAGGTCGAAATCCCGCGGAATCAACCCCAGCATCTTCAAGATCAACGACTCCGCCTTAATGTCCGCCGGGCGCATCGTCTTGTCAATCCGCGTGGTCAGGAACTTGCGTAACTGGTCTTTATCCAGAACCGCCGCCGCCACTTTGTGCTTGAACTTGAGCCCGGTAATTTCTTCCAGACTGCGGCTAATCCCCTCGATTTCCGGGAACAGCGATTCGTGCTGGCTGGCCGCTGGCGTCTGTGCGGCTGCGGCGGTAAACGCCAGCACACCTATTACAATGTGTTTCATGTGATAATTAGGTCTTTCATGGCAAACGACAAACTCTACTCAGCCGCATATCTCGGCAGCGGTACCTTCATTATCAGCAAGCCCAAGCGCAAGAGCACCAAACGGCGGCAATCGAAACTCAAGAGCCCGCAACGCGGAGCCCGTAAGTAGCTTTCCCTTCATGCAGATCAGCGAACTGCGCCTGCATCCGGTCGCCATCGCCGATGGGCCTTTGCGAAGTTCGTACGGATTGCATGCCCCTTACGCGCTCCGGACTATTGTGGAGTTGCGGACCACGGACGGCCTGGTCGGTATCAGTGAGACTTATGGCGGGGACGGCCCAGTGGGCGCGCTCGAAGCTGCGCGTCCTTACGTTGTGGGCCTGGACCCGTTTGCCCTCACGCATTTCTGGCAAACCCTGAATCGCGAACAAAACGTGGCGGCGGGGGATCGAAGCCAGACTTTCCTGGTCCCCGGCGAGAACCCGCTGGACCAAAACACCCGGACCTTTGCGGCCATCGAAATTGCCTGCCTGGACCTCATCGGGAAAGCAGTAGGCAAGCCCATGTGCGATCTCACCGGCGGACGGGCCCGCGACAACGCGCCCTTCTCCTGCTATCTCTTCTATAAGCACGGCGGGGGCGGCGGATTGGGCG
>JBBQUE010000074.1:0-9304 GCA_038212805.1 Bryobacterales bacterium
AGGCATGTGAGGCCAGCGAGGTGGATGTACACCAGGGTTGGGTATATCTGTGCATGGAGGGCCCCGCGTTTTCAACCCGTGCCGAATCAAACATTTACCGGTCTTGGAACATGGACGTGATCGGCATGACGAATCTGCAGGAGGCGAAACTGGCGCGCGAGGCGGAGATCTGCTACGTTACGATTGCCATGGTGACGGATTACGATTGCTGGCATGAAGAGCACGCCGCCGTGACGGTGACGGACATCATCGCGAACCTGACCAGGAATTCCGTCAACGCCTGTAAGGTGGTGGCCGCCATGGTGGGCGCAATGCCGGAAGCGCGCGCGTGCAAGTGTGGAATGGCTCTGCAACATGCGCTGATTACCGACCCCAAAACCGTGCCCCCCGCCACGCGCGAGAAATTGGAGCTGCTGGTTGGCAAATACCTGGGCTAACGACCGGGAACTGTTCCGCGAGGTGGAGCGGCTGGCCGATTTGTTCGAGCCGCAGCTCTGCGACGCCTATGCCGCGATGTTCTCAGAGGTGATCGCAAGTGCGATTCCGGGGCAGTCCGCCGTGGAATTGGTGGAGCGATACAACCAGATCCGGAAAGTCCGGACCTTCGCCGGGGGCAAGGTGGACCAGGTGTTTGTGCTATCGCGCGTAACCCTGGGAGCCGATATTGCGGTAACCAGCGTGGTCCTGGACGCAGCCAAGAAGCGGTTTCCAGACGCCCGGATCTTCTTCGTTGGTCCCACGAAAAACTGGGAACTCTTCGATGCGGACCCCGTACTTGAGCACGTTCCGCTGGCGTACGGGCGATCCGGTTCTCTGGCGGACCGGCTGAAGGCGTGGCCAGCCCTGCGGGAAGCGGTCACGGCGGCGCGCAGCATTGTGATTGATCCGGATTCGCGCCTTACGCAGTTGGGCCTACTGCCCATATGCGCGGATGAGGATTACTACTTCTTCGAGAGCCGGTCTTATGGCGGCGAGTCCGGCGCGGCACTGCCTCAGCTCACACAAAAATGGGTAAGCGAGGTGTTTGGGGTTCACGATGCCAGGGCATTCATCGCGACGCTGGCAGCCACGGGCGACCCGGCGGATGTGACAATCAGCCTGGGAGTGGGAGAAAACGAAGCCAAGCGGGCCGCGGATCCGTTTGAAGGCGAGTTGCTGCGGTATTTGGTAAAGCGGGAGTCCTCGATTCTGATTGACCGCGGCGGCGGAGGTGAGGAAGCTACGCGCGTGGAGCGGGCCGTGGCGCAATGCGGAGGCGCAGTGCATATGTGGGACGGATCGTTCGCGGGATTTGCCGCGCAGATCGCCCGGAGCACCCTGTATGTGGGATACGACTCGGCGGGCGGGCATGCCGCGGCGGCCTGCGGAGTGCCCCGGGTCAGCATCTTTGGCGGCCAGGCATCGGAACGGATGCTGCAGCGCTGGCGGCCATGGGGGCCTGGTCTGGTGCGGGTAATTCGGGCGGAGGGGCCTGGTGCCACGCTGCAAAAGGTTATGGAAGCGTTGGCCGGCTAGAGCTAATTTCATGGTCTGAGCGCGCCGGTTTTGCCGTCCGTCACCCCGGCGCCGGGTTCAGCAACGTCACGTTCCGGCCGGGTTCCGCGATGGCGGAAGCGCGGCGCAACTTCGAGAAGATCGCTTACGTAAGCTTCAGCCGAAGCACCTTGCGCTTCTGACCGGCATGTTGTTTGGCCGCGAAGTGGGCGGCCTCGAGTACCGCGTGGATTTCGCGTATCACCTCCGAGTTTCGCACTTAAAATTCTAGAACCTGCCGATAAAGAATGCATTGCGGGTTCGAATGCCTTTAAAAGCGCGCATCTATATTTGCTCTCTCTTGGCGGCGGGTGTGGCTTCCCTTTACTACGCGCGGCTCTCGATGCGCCTGGACCACCCGGTTCTATTCTGCGTTCTGCTGGGTTTGGCAACGGTCGGGGCGGGGTGTAAGATCTCGCTGCCGGGCATGCAAGGGACGTTGTCGGTTGCATACCTGTTCAAGCTGTTGGCTCTGGTGGAACTTGGGCCGGCCCAAAGCCTGGTAATTGGCGTCGCCGCGAGCATCGTCCAGGCCTACTGGCGCGCCCGGAAGCCGCCTACCGCCGTGCAGGTCTGTTTTAACGCCGCCAGCATCTCGGTATCGGTCGCATTGGCGGGATGGGTTTACCAGGCTTTCCCCCCGCACGGATGGCCCGCCGGGATTCGGCTTTGGATCGCCGCCACGATCTTGTTTGGAGTCAACACCGGGTCTGTCTCGCTGGTGATCGCGCTTACCGAGAATAAGTCGCCAGCCCGGGTGTGGATAGACGGGTATCTCTGGTCGTTTCCTTATTATCTGGCCTGTGCCTCCGTGGTGGTAGTCATCGAGATGATTAAATCAACCGCGGCACTTGCGGCCGTCCTGCTGTGGTTTCCAGTCGCGTTCGCGGTCTACTATTCATTCCGGATCTACGAAGGGCGGCTGAGCGACGCGAAAAAGCACACGGAAATGCTGGCGGCCATGCATTTGCAAACTGTTAAGGCTTTGGAAGAGGGCAAAGCGAAAGCCGAGGATTCGTCCCGGATGAAAAGCGAGTTCCTCGCCAATATGAGCCACGAGATTAGAACTCCCATGAACGGGATCATGGGTATGACGGAACTGGTGCTGGACTCCGATTTGGACGCGGAACAGCGTGAGTCCCTCGAAATGGTCAAGACGTCAGCCGACGCCCTGCTGATTCTGCTCAACGATATTCTGGATTTCTCGCGAATCGAAGCCGGAAAGCTGGAGCTGGATCCCCGCCCCTGTCAATTGGCGCAGGTGGTTGCGGATGCCCTGAAGCTGCAAGCCCAGAAGGCGCATGAGAAAGGCCTCAAACTGCGGATTGAGGTCGCCAAAGGGGTGCCTGAAATCGCGGTGGCCGACTCTTCCCGCATCCGCCAGGTCCTGATTAATCTGGTGGGCAACGCGCTCAAGTTCACACACGCCGGGCATATTGAGGTGAAGCTAGCTGTGCAGGAAACTAAAGAAGATCGCGTCACCCTGCTTTTCAGTGTGGCCGATACGGGTATCGGAATCCGGAGCGACGTGCGGGAAAAAATCTTCAACGCGTTTACTCAGGCGGACGGGTCGGTCACGCGGCGGTACGGCGGCACTGGGCTGGGGCTCACAATCTCCGCCCAGTTGATCCAGTTGATGGGCGGGCGTATTTGGCTGGAGAGTGAACTGGGACGCGGCACCACTTTTTTCTTCACCCTGGAGGCGGAAGTGCCGTCCATGGAAGAGCCCCTGGTGAGCTTGGCCGGACTGGAACCCGCGATTAGCATCCATTAAGTCAGATGCGGTCATGTTCAGGCGCTTCCCCGGCTGGAACCTTGGACATTCCGTGTAGGAACTTTTCGTAGCTTCCGCGGGACGCCTTGTCTTTCAGGCGTTCGGGTTCCTATAAGCAGTCTTCAAAGGCCGACGCGAACAAGCCGTCCACGGAGACGTTTTCCGTGGCTGCCACTTCGCTGGCCCGGCGATACAGTTCTTCGGGTATATTGACGCTCACGTTCATCGCCCCTCCGGAACTTAGTCTCCCCGGGGCGGCCGCTTCGGATGTCCAGGAATGTCCCGGATGTCCCGTAAGATCCCGTAAGATCCCGTAATGTCCGGTAATATCCCGTCACGTCGCAATTCCGAATGGATCACCGTCGTCATTCTCCGATTGCTCCAGAGATTCGTCCTGCTCGTAAGTTGGCGTCATCTCCTGCTCGTCCTCAGGTGCGAGTTCGGCCCCCGGGTACAGCCTCCGAAGATCCCACTCATTCACCCATCTACGGACATACGATCGCATGCGCCGCGTCAGCGACGCATTGGCGGTCGGAATCTCAGGTGGTTCCCATCCGTAGGCCTTCCTGTGAATTTCCTTAAGCCGCAGATAGGTCTCCCCTAAATCCGATTCATCCGGAGCTTTTAACGTCAATGTCTCCCGCTCAATGATCCGCATACCTGTCTCGGCGCGGCCGGCCAGGCTGGTATATTCGAAAGTCCCTTTTCCTCTGAACTTAGTCCCTATCCGGTCACGGTCGCTTTTTTCCTGCAACACAGCCAGGCAGAAGTCGTCGGTGATGGCAGCCACCGCCGTGAGTCCAGGATAAGTTTCACCTTCCACCCTACCCATCCATCGAGCAAGCTCCGCATACGACCTCCCTCGCTGCAGTAGACTATAGCGGCCGATTAGTTCCACCTCGTCGATCAAGAGAACCCATCCGCTGTATCCGGCTGCAAGAATCAGCCGCGACATAAACGTGAATCTTTGCAGGGCAAGATCTTTGGCTTTGATAGGCTTCAGTGCATAACCGGCAGAGCAATTGACTTGCTTCAGTCCTTGTCGAACCCGGCTGATTGACAGCGGCTCACCCGACCAGAAACGCGTAATCTGGTCCACCAGTTCCGGATCGTTATTGAGGCGTTCGTGAAGAAGCAGGGTCGCCATGAACACCGGGCTCAACCCGCTGTCCGGACTGTTTGCCCATTCAAGAAACCTGGCGTATTTTGGACCCTTAGGCTGAAGCCGCAAGGCAATCTCGCGGATCGCCTCTCCACTCAATCCGGGAACCACGGCGCAGTCAATCGCGGTGAGGTAAACTTTCGCTGGGTCGTAGAGGGGAGTCTCCTTGCTTACCACCACGCGGCTGCAAACAAAGTAGTTTGCGATCGCAAGATGCTCGAAGTAGTCCAGGGTATGCGACTTGCCGGTTCCAAATCCGCCCGCCAGCAACAGCCCTGGAACCTGTTTGCCCTCGCGTGAGAACGCTTCTACTCCGGACAACCTCTGCAGGAATGCTTCCTCGGCCGCATGCTGGTTCGACCCTAGAGCGCTGACGGCGCTGATGTTGGGAACCCCATTCCGAAGAGCTTCCAGCGCCCGGCGGCAGTCACCAGCGGATTCGGTTTCAATCCCGGTTTCCATCAAGACTGGCTCCTTCCGCCGCGATCGCAATCCGGGCCAGCGAGGCCATGGGATTCACCAGGCGTCTATCGCGCACTTCATCAAAGATCCGGAACTTTAACGCTTCGTAAACGCCGATGCCACGATCGCGGTCTTCTAGGAAGCTGAGGGCGGGAACGACGGCGATGAAACATGCTTCCAGCCGGTCCGCTGAATCGATGAATTGCCGTAACACCTCGTAGCTATCCAGCACGCCGGCTTTGCTGTAGAAAATACTTTGGTCGCGCGCATTCTTCTTTTTCGTAACCATCACTCGCTGCACGTCAAGGACAAGCGCCGTGCCAGAATAACCTGAAAACTTTATCCAATGAAGCATCGATTCAAAACAATAACGCGCGGAGTGGCGGTTGATCTTCCGAAAGATATTAAATGACTTCACTGCGCTCACGGCCTTATTTCGTCCGGTTAGCCAGTCGATTAAAATACTCGTTGTCATCAATCCATCCGCCCCGCCCGAAAGCTCCGCGAGACACAAGTGAGTCATCGCGACACGGAAATCCCGCGATAAATCCCGCCTGTTGAATACCTTGTTTGCCACCGCCTTTTTCAGATCCAAGAGGAGAAGCTGCGGGTCAACCCGGTTGTGCCCGGCAAGCCGGAGATAAAGCGGTTCTTCCTCACCGTCAATCCATGCATAACCAGACTCATCCGCCAGCTTGGCCAGGATTTTCTGGCTGAGAATCCGCCAAGGTACCTGTTGAGCCGTACGAAAGAAGATTTCGTCCACCATGTTTACCTTCGTTTCGGCGGCATTGATCCTGACAATGAAAAAGCCGGACCGCTCCGCGATTGCGCAAAGGCCATCCATCAGATCGTCACGAAGAGACTCATCTTCCGGGACGGCAAACTTGATCGCGGAACCACCTTCCGGGATAAATGACGCAAGGTACTCCCGGTCGATGAAATGCAGCCAGTCCTTCGCTTGTATCGCGCCAGTCATTCCGGCCTTCCGCTAAAGTTGATGCCATAGTACGTTACGGTTTCCCCGTCCGGAGCGACGAATGCAAACGTTCCGCGGCTTCGTTTCGTTCCAGTGCTGGCTGGGAGCGAACAGATAGCGCCAGTCTTGGTCCGGGTCACGCCACTTCGATCCAGCAAAAACAGATCCCGCACGAAATCCGTCTGGTCGAAGCCCGCCGTCGAGCCAGGCAAAAGGGTCAATGCCTCATACACGCCAGACAGCGCCACCGTCTTTCCATACTCGCCCGCGGCCAACAGGAGATAGGCACGGTGAAGAACTTCCAGAAACGCTTCCGGTGTCGCTTTTGGCTTCCTCGCCTGAATTGCCTGGAGCAGTTTTACTACATGGGAAGGGCGCACGGACTGTATCTTCTTACGGTTCAGTTTCACGGCACGTTCAGACGCAAGAATCCGCACTATCGACGGGAAAGCGATCAGACCTTCGTCGCGCTTCTGTATCTGCATGTTTTCGGCGGCCGCCGCTTCCATCAGATCCGCTGCATACTGGTCCCGCATGTACGCCTCTTCCGCCTCGGGGCTGAAGGGCCACGCAGACCTCGCATTGCCAACTTCCTGCCGCGTCGATTCCAGGATCGCAACCAACCGCTCCGATGCCTTTCGCGCCCGGAGTATGTCCCCCTCAGACGCAGCCTTCTGCAGCTGCTTCATTGCCGCCGCCAACAGGGCAATCCCCTTTCCCGCTGCGCTGGCGGCCCGCTCCGTATCGGAGAATCCCTGCTCGAACGTCACCGTGGCTTCCATGATTGCGTATTCCTCGGAACTTTACCATGTGGAAAAGCCATTGGCCTCTTTGATGTCTCTCCAGAGGTGGGTTCCACTCCGCCGCGAATCTCCCTTCCTCATTCTACCGGGCCGCGCGCGTGAGCAAGCGGTCCTTGTTGACTTTCACCACGGGCTCCTAGGTCATGAAATTAGCTTGAGGCGCTTGAGATCCTCTTCCGTCCAGCAAGTCTGCTCGATCATATTTTTTAGCGTCTTCCGCTTGAACGTGCTGCCGTCCCCGTGAAACATGACGGTTACTCTGCGTCCGTCAGGGTGGTAGAAGAGCTGGTGGGGCCCGTCCCCGCGATCAAACGTGAATCCGTCGCGGGCCAGGGCGGAGATCATTTCGCGGGCGGTGCGATTCCGAAGCAGTCCGAAGTTGATGCCCATTGAATCAGACAGTGACGGCCACGCGCGGATCCGCCGTGACCTCAACTTGGTCGGACGGCTCCTCCGGAAGCCCTTCGCCGTGCTCAAGCATACTCTCCACGATCATGTGAACGACACTGTTGATATTCTTCAGCGCCTCCACCTCCGTAGCGCCCCACGTCGAAGCACCCTGCCGCTCGAGCACGGGACAATACGCGTGCCACCCCGAGGGATTGCCATCGAAATCCTCGTCAGGCTCCAGCACAACCCTGAAATTGTAGGTTTTCATATTTATCGCTTTCAGTCTAGGCCGCGTGCGGCACCCCGTTAACTTGAAGAGGCGCGAGGGTGCGAGCACGTGGCGGTTTCTTATCCGCGTTCATCCGCGGCAAAATGTTTTGGGAATAGTTGGTACCTATCGAGTACGCGGAGCCGACCACTCGTCGAGGATCATTTAGGATGCGGCACCACGTCGAGGATGACGTAGACGTCGCCCTCTATCATGAAATAGAACCGCCAGTCGCGGTTCACGCGCGCCTGTCGGACGTCCTGCGCTTCGTCGTACTTTTGGCGCGGAGGGAGGGGTGCCGCAGGTTCTGCGCAAGCAGTCCCGGCCTGCTTCAGGAATGCCTTTCTCGCCTCTGCCGAGGCTTCGTCGAGCTAATCCAGGGCGGCATCCTTGTACTCGATCCTCATCAGGAGCCGCCTGTGACGATGGCCAAGACAATGAAGTTGTCGCCCGGAGCGATGCTGGTGACCGAGCGCGGCTATGAGGAGTATTACTGGGGGCGGCGATTGATCAGCCGTCGCAAAAAGAGCACCGGCTTCCCAGTTATGGAGACGCGGCCCCTTAGCCCATCATCAGCACTTCAGCCCATCATCAGCACTCCCGAATTCTGCCGGAACCCCCTCCCTCAAAGCCCCCAAAACCCATTTACGCTAACTTCCTTGGATTCAACTCACTACCGCGAAATAGCAGCCCGGGAGTATCCAGAAGTACCCCTCATACGCTACCCAGGGATGAATCCCGCACACTCCAGGGGTATACTTGCCCTTGCGTGCCTGTAAGTCTGTTTCATGACAATCCGCCGTCCCAACCCCTGTATGACAAGATCCAGAAAGACAGCCTGCTCGACCGCCTGAAGGCCCTCGACGACCGCGCTCGCCGCAAGGGCCTGGGCTCGCTCGATGCCACCCGGAATCGCTTGATCCGGATCGGCATGGAAACCGATGACTCCGGCGCAGTCACCAAGAACGGCTACGGCATGTTCAACCTGAGTTGGCAGGCCCAACTGCATCCCGAGTGGCCGGGCATGATCGAAGCCGAACTCGAACAGATCCGCGCCGGCATTCTGACCGCCCACGGCAAGCGCCTGCGATTTCTCATTTGGGCCGGCATGGGTGGATCGGCCGAGGATAAGAACACCTACCAGGCAGCCGGCCTGCTGAAGAAGGGCATCCGCTGCTACGTGCTGGATTCCACCGATCCCGCCAAGTTGAAGGCGATCCTGGCCGACATGGAACGCCGCTCGCAAGCCCCACTACCCGATCTGCTGCGCGCAACCCTTGTAGTGGGCATGGCCATGGGGATGACGTCGTATGAGCCGGTGGTGAATCTGGAAAAGCTGGCGCTGCTCTACGAGAAGCACCGCGTGAATTCGCAGCCCAATTTCCTGTACATGACGCTGCCGGATTCGCTGCTGGACCGGTTCGCTTCCCAGCGCGGCTACCGGCGCGTGGAACTGCAGCCAGATAACGCCAACAGCACGGCGGGCCGCCACAGCGCTCCTCTTACGCGCGGCAGCTTGTACCCCCTGGGCTTGGCTGGGATTGACCTCAAAGCCTGGATCGGTTCCACCAACCTCAGCGAGGAAGAGATTGCCGACGCGTGGCGGCTCTCCGCTTTCCTCCATGCGCAGGGTACCGCCGGGCGCGACAAGGTCACTTGGATTCTCCCCAAAGCATGGGCCGGCGCAGCTCTGTGGACCAAGCAGAATTTCGAGGAAAGCCTCGGGAAGAGTGAGCGCACCGGCATCAAAATCGTGATCGGCGAGAAGCTGAAGCTCCCGGATTACCGCGCTCCCAAGGATCCCCGGCAGGATCGCGTGTTTGTCGCCGTGCAGGTGAGAGAAATGGAACTGCCGGCGCGCGGGATATCCGGTGGCCATGCTAATACTGCCGCGCGGCGCGTCCCTGGCGCGCTACATGCAGTTCATCCACTA
>JBBQUE010000075.1:0-9270 GCA_038212805.1 Bryobacterales bacterium
ATGCGTTCCTGGTGAAGCTGGGACCCACCGGATCGCTGCTCTACTCCAGTTTCTTCGGCGGATCGGCCGATGACGCCGCCATGGCGCTGGCGCTGGATTCGATCGGCAACGTATACATCGGAGGCAGCACCCTTTCCCAAAACCTGAAGACGTCCCCCGGGGCTCTCCAGGCTTCCTATGGTGGCACCGGCTCCATCTTCCCACGGGGAGACGGCTTCGTGGCCAAGTTCGATTTCGGCGGTACGCTGCCCGCCACTCCGTCTAAACTCAACGTGATCGCTGGGTTTATCGCCAGCGGCGCACCGGGTGCGGTGTTGTCCGCTCCGTTTACCGTGGAAGTGGTCGACGCCCGGGGCGCAGTGCTTTCCGGCGTCACCGTCGCGTTCACCGCCACCAACGCCAGCGTCAACCCGGCGTCCGCCGTCACGAACGCACAGGGGCGCGCGTCCACTACAGTGACGTTGGGATCCACGGCCGGCACCGGACAGGTGACCGCTGCGGTGAGCGGCGTTCCCTCCGCCAGTCTTCCCTTAACCATCACCGCCGCGGTAACCGGCCCGGTAGTCAACGCGGTGGTAAACGGCGCCAGCTTCACGAACAGGATCGCGCCCGGTTCCTGGATCACAATCTTCTCCAGCAACGCGCTGGCGCAGACCATCGCAAACACCGTTCCCCTTCCCAAAACCCTGGGCGGCGTCCGGATTCTAGTCAATGGCAACCCCATTCCGCTTTACCTGACATCGCCAACGCAGATCAACGCGCAACTGCCGTATGAGGTGGCTGCGGGTACGGCACAACTGGTGTTGGAGAT
Organism: Bryobacterales bacterium; assembly: GCA_038212805.1. Taxonomy (GTDB): domain Bacteria; phylum Acidobacteriota; class Terriglobia; order Bryobacterales; family Bryobacteraceae; genus JANXQZ01. The sequence continues at coordinate 812 of JBBQUE010000075.1, forward strand.
CAACAGTGTCTCTTCGGCGCCTGCGGCCTTCCCCGTGCAAGCCAGTGCCCCGGGCATCTTTGTGTTCGGCGACAACCGGGCGGTGGTGCAAAACGTCGCGCCGGATGCCACGCTTACGGTGAATACCAGCGCCAATCCGATCCCGGCGGGGGATTCCATCATCGCCTATTTCACTGGACAGGGTGCGCTGGACAATCCGGTTCCCAGCGGCGACATTGCTCCGCTGGCCGGCCCGCTCTCGCGCCCCATGCTGCCCTACTCCGCCACATTAGGAGGCGCTCCGCTGATTGTGGACTTTCTGGGTATGACGCCCGGCCAGATCGCTCTGGTACAGGCCAACCTCCGCGTGCCGCGCGACTTGGCGCCGGGTGATTATCCGCTGGTCGTCACTATCGGCGGCGTGCCCAGCAACGGCCCCATGATCTCGGTGACCGGCCCGCGTCCGTAGCCCATGACGGGTCGATTCATTACACTGGCAATGCTGGGGGGCGGCGCGGCTGCCGCCCTCCTGCTCTTGGCCCATGGACGCGTCCCGTCCTCGGATTCAAGGCATACCGCCCGTGGCGTTCTGGAACGTCGTTTAGTTCCGGTCGGAATCAGGCTCGGCGGTACCGTCCGCCAGATACTGGTCAGCGAAGGCGCAACCGTAAAGAAGGGCCAGGTGCTGGTGCAAATGGATGACGCGGAGCTGCGCGCCAAGTATGCCAGCATGCAGTCCGCGATGCAATCCTCGCAAGCTTCCGCCCGCGCCCTGGCTTCGGTCCGGGGCCTGCTAATCCGCATTCATCCCGATATTCAAACAGCGGACCGGGATTACGTAGCCGCTCTCGAACAGTTTGATTCCAGCGCGCCGCCGGACCGGAGGGCTGCGCAGGCGCGCTTGGATGCCGCCGCCCGCAATCGCGTCAATGTGCGGAGTAGAATTAGCCAGCAACTCCAGGGACCTTCCGCCAGCCTGCTGCGGGAAGCGCGCGAGACCCTGTCGCGCATGGACGCACTTCTGGGGGAAACCGCGATTCGCGCGCCCGCGGACGGAATCATCGAAATCATGCAAATAAAGGCAGCCGATGTGCTCCCTCCCTTTAGCTCCGTGGCCGCTCTGGCAACCGGGGAAGCGTGGGTCGAGATCCAGACGGCCGAAGCCCTGGTCCCGGGCGCGCTGCTGAAAGCCAGGCTGGATGGAAGCGCGCAGGTTCTGGATTGCCGGGTGGAATCCGCGCGCCGGAACCGGTCCGCCCAGGCGTTCACTGTCCGGGTGCTTCTACCAAAGGGGCTCCCGGGCACCTCCGCAACTTTCTCTTTACCGTGAAACCAATCGTTTTCATTCGCGATCTTACCGTCTCTTTCGGACGGAAGGTAATCCTCGACCGGATTAGCCTGGATCTGCATCCGGGCGAGATTTACGCCCTCATGGGAACCAATGGAGCCGGGAAATCAACCTTGCTGCGAACCATCGCCGGGCTAGTCCATCCGGCTACCGGATCCGTGGAAATCTCCGGCGCGGCCGGCTACGTGGCACAGGCGTTTGGGCTTTACAACGATCTCCGCGTGGAAGAAAATATAACGTTCCACGCCCGCTGCCACGGCTTGACGGGCAGCCCGCTCCGCACACGCGTCGACGAGTGTATCCACCGCTTCGATCTCTCGTCAAAGCGCCGCGAAATCACCCGGACGCTTTCTCATGGATGGAAGCAACGTGTCGCCCTGGCGGCATCCCTGGCGCACCGGCCGGCCGTGCTTCTATTGGATGAAGCCACGGCGGGGATCGATCCTGTCGCCCGCGAACAGCTTTGGAAAATCCTGCTGGAATGTGCGCAATCCGGGATGGCCATCCTGCTGGCAACGCATCACCTGGAAGAGGCCGAACGAAGCCACCGGGTGGGGTATCTGGCTGAAGGGAGCATGGCTGTGTGCGGTGGGCCGAGGGACTTGATCCTGCGGGGCCGCGCTTTACTGCAACAGCCAGAGGTCAGTCTGGCCGCCGCCATCGCCGCCATTTTGCTGCAGGAACGGGTTATATGATGCATGCGGCCCGGGCCGTTGCGGGAAAGGAATTCCGTCACATGCTGCATGACCGGTTCACGCTGGCGCTGGTGTTTGGACTTCCCCTCTTCCAATTGCTGCTGTTCGGATACGCCCTGGAGACTCGTATTCACGACGTCCCGGCCGCCTTGATCAATTTGGATCCGCACAGCGAAGGACGGGTGCTTGAGCGTAAGATCGCCAACTCGCCGCTGTTCTCCATCAAACCGGGCTATCGCACCGAAGCCGACGTGCTGGCCGGGTTGCGCGCCGGCCGGATTCGCGCGGGCGTTGAGATCCCGGCGGATTACACCGCCAGCCTGCTCTACCGCGGCAAGACCACCGTGCGCGTCTGGCTGGACGGAACCGAAGCCGGTACGCCTGCCACGCTGTTGACTGCCTTGGATGGATTGGCGCTGGATCAATCCCTTCACAGCCTGCTGCGCGCGCGCCTGCCGGTGCAATCTCTGGGGGAAATTGAGATCCGGCCCAGGATTCTGTTCAATGCCGACGGGCGCACAGCCACGTTTCTGGTTCCGGGGCTGGTCGCGATCCTGGTACAGATGATCACCACCCTGCTCCTGGCCCTATCGGTTGCGAAGGAACGCGAGTTGGGAACCCTGGATCAGATGCTGGTTACGCCTTTGGGTCCTTCCGGGATCATCGCGGGCAAGTGCCTGGCGTGTAGCGCGGTCGGGTTGGTGGAGGCCCTCGGGCTGCTGCTGGCGATGCGTTTTGTGTTCGGCGTGCACGTGCAGGCGCCGCTGGCTCTGCTCTTATCGGTGTTGCCGCTCCTGATCATCGGCCCGGCCGGTATCGGCCTGCTGATTGCCGCCCACGCACGCCACCAGTCGCAAGCTTTGCAGCTCACCTACCTGATCTTCCTGCCATCGGTATTGCTCTCCGGATTCCTGTTTGCACGCGACTTCATGCCCGCGCCCATGTGGTGGATCAGCACCCCTCTGCCAACCACTTACAATGTGGATCTGCTGCGCGCCATCGTGATTCGCGGAGCCGGATTCGGCGAAGTCGCAAGAAATCTGGCGATCGCCGCCGTGCTGGGTGGGTTGCTCTTCGCTGCCGGATGGCGTGGCGCAGTGCGATCCTTGCGGCCTAAGTCTTAGCCAGAACTGCGCCCAGCCAGACCGCTAGATACCCCATCACCACACTACCCACCACATTCAGCAATCCCAGCCAGTGCTCCCCTGCCCTGACGGCATAATACGTCTCATACTCAAAGGCCGAAAACGTTGTATACCCGCCCAGCACGCCCACCACCAGTAGCAGCCGCAGGTTCGGGTGGCCATCCAGCCGCTGGGTAATCAGGGTCATCAAAACGCCAATCAGAAACGATCCGGTAACGTTAATAATCACCGTGCCCAGCGGAAAGCGGCCGCTATACCGGGCGGTAATCGTCGTGCCCACCAGGTAGCGCAGCATGGACCCGGCACCGCCTCCCAGGAAAACCAACAAGTAGCGATTCATCAATACGTCCTTCAGCTATGTCCTTGCCATGGTACACTCCCGGGACATGCGAGTTTTATGGATCGCCCTCCTGGCCGCGGTAGCCGCCTGGGCCGCCGACGAGATCACCGTGTATGAACTGCTGCCGCCCGATACCCATCAGTTCGCGATCATTTACGACGTGACCGCCACCCAGGCAGGTTCGCCGTACTTCTTCAACCCCATCCGCAAAGGCGCGCTGGCCACCAAGGAGCGGGTGATTGAGCGCAGCACCGGCAAGGAACTCAAGTTTGAAGTGGTGAGCGGGGCCCAGGCGCGCGCCACCGGGTGGGCCCCCCAGGCAGCGGACGATATGCAATACATCCAGGTTTCGCTGCCCGGGCCGGTGCCTAAGAACGGCGAGACACGCATCCGGATTTTCAAGACCTACATGGATGACAAGTCGTACTTCGCCAAAGGCAACGAACTGGTATTCGACCGCCCGATGGGGATCCGGCGCAATGTGATCGTACTGCCCAAAGGTTGGGAACTCGTCGCCAGCGCGTCACCCGGGATTGTATCCACGCAGGAAGACGGGCGCTTGCGGCTGAGTTTCCTGAACGACCGCGGCGATTCGCTTCCCATTAAAATCACCGGCCGGAGGTTGCCATGAAGCTACGCACGTTGATTTTCCTTGTCCCACTGGCCCTGTGCGGGCAGTTCCACCGGGCGGAACAATCGCTTGAAATCCGCTATTGGCTGCTGGATCCGGCCACGCACCAGTTCCGCATCGCGCACGACTTTTCCATTGAACACGCGGGACAGAAGTACGTCCACAGCTTCGTGCGCAAAGGCAGCGTGGTGGCACCGGACGCCAGGATCACCTGCCTGGATACAGGCAAAGTTCTCAAAACCTACACGGTGAAGGGCAAAGACGTCAACACGCTTGGCTATTACCCCACGCCCACCGATCCGGAATCGGTAGTGGTGCAAGGCGATCTGGGTCAGCCGGTGGGCGAGGGTTTGTCCACGCGCGTCCGCGTAGAAGAAACGTATACCGATCCGGTGGGCTACCTGGTATCTCCCAAAGGAGAACTGATCTGGGAGCGGACATTGGGACGCCCGTTCAATTCCGTAACGCTCCCGGCCGGGTGGATGCTGCGGTCCGTGAACACGCCCGCCGTGATCGCGCTCGATGCCGAAGGCCGCGTGGTGCTGCGGTTCACGAACATCCGGAACGATCAACTGGCGGTTAAGATCGTGGCGATTCCGCGCGCGGGGCGTTAATCAAGTACCCGCCCGCAGTCCACAAATCAGGGTGGCGGCTCCTACCGCGCACCCGGCGCGATGCGAACGCCGATCTCGCGCGTGCATGGCGCTGGAACCCTGTCCCACGTAGGATCAACCGGCCACCGGACGGTAAAATGGGGAGCAAGCAGGCCAGCGTAGCAGCCACCAGCATGGCAGTGGCAATCGGCGAAAGAACACCCGCCGCCAGCAACGCAATGCCAGGCTGTGCATCCGCTGACCCGCTCCATGGGCGGTGTCCTGTTCCTACCCGCCCGGCATCCAGGCCCTTGCCGGAGCCACCGTTACTTGGACTCGGCCAATGCCAAAGCCGAAAATGCCGTGGCGGCGTCGCCCATGAAATGACCGGCGTCCGAAGCCGGATCCCGCTGCTTGTTTAACGACCACGCCAGCCAGTTACCCTCCGGCTGCTGATTCGCTTTCAACCAATCCAAACCGCGCTTCAATTGTGCCTGGCCCCGCGCCACACCCGCCTGCCGCAGCGTATACACAATCAATCCCGTGGCGTAACCATCGCTGCGCGTTTCCAGCGGCGTGTTGTCCCGCCGCTTCCATTCCCCTACATAGGAAGACAGGCTGAAACCTCCGTCCGCTTGTTGTTTCGCCAGTGTTTCATCAATGATGGCTTGCTGCTGCGGGCGCGAGAGCAGGCCGGGCAATTTCGCCGAAGCCCACAGCAGCATCACCCGATTCAAGGGCACCTGCGCGGCCTGTTCCCGCACCAGGTAATCGCTTAGCAGCTTCACCCCGCCGCTCACTTCGGGCAGGCTCCGGTAGTCGCCCGGCGCGGCCCCAACCGCAATGCCAGCCAGCGCGGCTCCCAGATACTGGGAATCTCCTTCCCACGGCGAGTTGTGGAACTGCAACCAGCTCCAAGCCCCGCGCGCGTCCCCGGTTTTCAACTGTTCCGCCCACATATTCTGCAGCGCCCGGCGCGCATCGGGACCAAGCTGAGCCGCGCCCTCATCGTAACGGGTCAACACCAGCGCGTTCAGAATCGCTTCCGTCCCGCGCGATTCAATCGTCTTCGGATCGTTCTCTTTCTTCGTTGGATAGAACGGGGCCACCTCCGCCCACATCCGGACCCGCTTGGTGACATTTTCCAACAGCCGCCGCTCCAGCGCCGAAGGAGCCTGTTCACCCAGAGTGCCCCGAAGCGCGGGCCTTGCCATCGCATAGGGGACAGCCGTGTGGCAGGAAACGCAGAAGGTCTCATGATCGCGCGCGGCCGACGGCCAGTCCATCCACCAGGCGATCCGCCCATCCAGATACGCGCCAGCCGCCTTGCCGTTCCACGTCTCCGCGGACAGCGAAGCACCCCACAATCCGCAAAACAAAGCCATGGCGATCGGAATCAGCTTCATGAAATAGAGGATAGCTTAATGGGCCTAATCAAACGTAGTGGGCCAATCCGGATTGCGCAGGTGATCATAGAGATGCCGGATCTGTTCGGGTAATACACGCGGGAGCGACAAAGCCGGAATTTCATGCTCCCCAAAGAACTGAACTTCGGTAGTTTCAAAACTCGTGGCCGGGGTGCCCCCGATCAACTCGCAGCGAAAGAACATCTTCCACGAGTGGTAAAGAATGGGCGGGTGGGGATGCCGGTCCCGCTCATAGACGGCCAGCAGTTTCGTAGCTCGAACCTGGTATCCGGATTCCTCCAGCACTTCACGCACGGCCGATTCGCTGGCACTTTGACCCACATCCGCCCACCCGCCGGGCAGCGTCCAGCCGCCATCTTCCCGCTCCCGCACGTATAACAACTGGCCGTCCCGGAACACCGCGGCGCGCACGTCCACCTTAGGGGTGGCGTATCCCTCGCCAGTGGCCATCAGGCCGCGCACCACATCCACGGAAGCTCCCGCTTGGTGTGCAATCATTTCCGCCGCAATCTCGCGAATCTGCTCGTACCGCTCTTTATCGTATGGATGCGGCTGGTAGCCAAGGCCGGTTTGCGCGATGGCCTGAAGACGTTGGGCCCAGGCCAGCCCCCAAGGGAGCCGATGTTCGGTCATGCTTTCAGAATACGAAGGAACTGGAAACCTGCGTGCGGCCCGGCGGAAGCATGCGGCTGGGCCGGACGTTTTTCTTCCCCTGGCCGCCCCTCACCAAAACTTCCGCTCCAGATGCCGAACCACCATCGGAGCCGGCTACGTGTCCTGGCTCATCTGCCACGCCACATGATTCAGCGATGCGTTACCTACGGTTCCCACCATTCTCTTTCACGATGATGTCTTCCAGCGCGTAGTCGACGCCACGCCGACGCACGCCGGCTCGAATTGTGAGCCCAGGTCGCAATCGGGTGAGGTCTTGTCGCCGCGAAACAAGGAATTCCCGTGTGCCGGCGTCCAGCATTCCGGGTACGCGATCATGGACGAGCTTGACGGATCCGTCGTCAGGATAGACGGACACGATCTTGCCTTGGACCACGTGTTTAGCGGCGACCGGAGTTGGTTTCACCACAGTTGGACGCCACGGGTCAGACCAGTCCGGGTTAGTCATGACGTTGGGGTCTGTCAGGCTGCGGAGGAAACCCAGCAGGTCCTGCCTCTCTTGCGAAGACAGCGAAAACGACTTTACAAACTCACTCTTGTTCGGATTATCAAAGCCGATCCCGGCAAATGGCCCAGCCTTGAGCCTCCGGCCGCCGGACTCGTAATGCCTAATCGCTGCTTCCAGCGTCTTGATGCTGCCATCGTGCATGTAGGGCGCCGTCAAAGCTATGTTGCGCAGAGTCGGAGCCTTGAATTTGCCGGAGTCTTCGGCCTGGAGCGTGAATTCGTAAAGACCATTGTTAGACGGCGGGTACGTCAGCGTTCCCTTCCGATTATAGAGACCTGTATTGTGATATTCGATTTCAGGCGTACCCTTTCCCAGGTAGTTGACTGTGCCGGTGAAGTTAAAGCCGCCGTGACAATGGAAGCATTCCAAGCGTTCCCCGAGGAACAGCGCTTCGCCCCGTTTTGCCGATTCAGAGATCGCATCCGGGTCGTCACCGCGACGATATTCGTCATAAGGAGAATCGCCGGAGAGCAACGTCCGCTCGAAGGAAGCGATGGCCTGAGTTATATTTCCGGTGCTAATGGCTTGGCCCGGGAACGCCGCGGCGAATAGCTTCGGGTACCGGGCATCGGCCTGCAAGCGGCGCAGTAACTCTTGTTCGTTCCCAGAGAAACCCATCTCAACGGGGTGATCGCCAAATAAGGGAACAAGCGCCTGCTGTTCCAGCCGGGTGAGGTTGGGATTCGCCCACGTAAGTACGGGTGAGTAAGCTACGTTGACAAGACTCATTGCGCCGCGGGGGTGGATTTCTCCCGTGGAGCCGATTCCACGAGACCGGCCGTCGGTAAAAGCGCGGGATTGCCGATGACATGTGGAGCACGATTGCTTCTGATTGAGCGACAGGCGCCGGTCGTAGAAGAGATGACGGCCTAGCTCCACCTTCTCAGCGGTCATCAGATTATCCGAAGGTACCGTGGGATGAGGGAAACCGGGCGGGAGCTTCCACTCATAAGTGCCAAGTGTGATCCGCTCTCTGTATAACTCACGCACGCGAAGTTCGCGCACCCAGAACACCAGTTCCCATCGCTGAGTTTCAGTAAGTTGACTCGCAAAGGCCGGCATTGCTTTGGCCGCCACGCCGTTGGTGGCCACCCAGAAGATCTCACCGTCCTTCATATTCT
>JBBQUE010000076.1:0-9207 GCA_038212805.1 Bryobacterales bacterium
GCGGAGCGGCATGGGCGTTCCCTGATCGAAAAGAATTCGCATCAGGGCGCGTAGGCGGGCTCTTTATCGAGACTGCGTACAGCGAACGCGATAACCGCCTTGACCTGTTCGCGGTTCAGCCCGTCGAACCATTCCATGACGTCGTCGATATTGGCCCCGGCTTCCAGGTTTTCGAAGATGGCGGATACCGGCATTCGCGTACCCTTCAAAACCCACGCGCCGCTGACCTTTCCGGGTATGCTTTCCACGTCGGGGCATTGTGACCAATCAAGAGTCACCATGTTAGACCTTCCTTTTTCATCGTAGCCTTCTCGCGCCAAAGCGTATGTTTTTATAGTTGTAGCAGACAAAGCTTGCGAGCTACCTCCCTCTGGCCTACTGAGAATGTTCGGATGGAGCCAGGTTTGGTTACTATCCAGTGGGTCCCACTTTGGCTTACTTTTGAATCGATCGACAAGAGGCTACGAAGCACTTCACTTCGTCGATAGAATAAGGCGGGCTACGACGATGTATGATCCCGTGACAGTTTGGGCATACGGGCAAAAGATCATTAATGGGATCTACTGCATAATCCGACCCCATTTCGGAAAGCTGTAAGCGATGGTGTACATGAATGAAACCAGCTGCGACCGACCCGTAGACCGAATTCAGATCGGTGTCACATACCGAGCATTTTGTCCCATGGTGGCGAATGCAGGCCATACGCGCATGCGGGTCTCGCTCGTAGCGATTAACGAGCACCTGTTTGACCGCCCCTTCGCTGTAGGAACCGTTCCAGATTTCTTCGGGGAGTGCAAAAGCCAGGTCTCGCTCGGCTCGATATTGCTGCAAGAGATCTTGGGAGATCTTTGTTATTGGCGCAGTAAGACCGGGCACCTCAGTCATTTCGATTATGTCATCGAGCAACAGCGCAGATTCCTTGGTTAATTCGCGAACCGCCCTAAGGGTCTGCCCGTTGAGATCAGTGCCATTCGTAAACTTAAGTTCAGGTTTGCCTGTTTGGAACCGAAGTTGCTTTGCGATCTCCGGCGCCAACTTCCGGTGAAGGTGCAATGGCGTCCCCGAGCCGTTTTTGGGCATGACCCAGTCCTGAGCTTCATACAGATCATTGCCTAGAATTTTCTGTGCTTCCTGGTGGGTCACAATACGATCAACTATCATCCGTCCACCTAGCAGCAGCTGCCCGGCACTCAGGGAGACTACGTACAAGGTATCGCCCGTCGATACACGCCGTTTCCTAAACGAACCTCCGGAGGCTTGGAGCGGCTCGTACTCGTTGTTTGATTTCCAGTTCTCTTCTCGCCAATAAGATGTCCAATAGTGCATTCTGGTGCCTAGACCATGTTAGCTTGCGCGCAAATCGCCCACAGGGACGCTCGGTGCTATCGCAACCTATTTCCCGTCGATCACTTCGCCGATGGCGCTCGCATACGCCCGCAGATGGCCGTCCAAGGATCCAGAGAACACTACCCCCGGAATGGCCGTGACGGCGGCCGATTGCGCCGGGCTACAGTTGACGCGCGCGCCGCACACCGGCAGGGCCACGCTTCAGACTTTCTCGCCGGTAAGCAAGTTTCATGTCAGGCCAGCAGCCGCGCCGCGAATTCGCCCTCACCCTTCACGTCCGTCAGCCGCATGTCCCGGCCCTGATACAGATACGTCAGCTGCTTATGCTCCATCCCCAGCAGCCGCAGAATGGTGGCATTCACATCGTGCGCGTCCACGCGCATCTCCGTCGCTTGCACCCCGAACTCATCCGTCGCGCCCATCACCTTGCCGCCTTTGATCCCGCCACCCGCCATCCACATGGAAAAGCCATACGGATGATGATCCCGGCCGTTATCCCCTTGCGAAAGCGGCGTCCGCCCAAACTCGGAGTTCCACACCACCAGAGTAGAATCCAGCAGCCCCCGGCTCTTCAGATCCTTCAACAGGCCCGCAATCGGCAGGTCCGATTTCGCGGCCATGCGCGGATGCGAACCGGTCAGGTCGGTATGCGCCTCATCCCAATCCGCGCCCACGTTGGTGCCGGAGATCAGTTCGATGAACCGCACGCCCCGCTCCACCAATCGCCGGGCAAGCAGGCATTTACGCCCAAAATCGTCGGTCACGCCCGCGCCGATGCCGTAGAGCTTCCTGGTGGCCTCGGTTTCCTTGCTCATATCCACCGCTTCGGGCGCGGCACTTTGCATCCGCCAGGCCAGTTCATACGAGGCAATCCGCGCATCCAGAGTGGAATCGTTGGGCCGGGTCCGCTCCTGCATGCGGTCCAGCGTGTTGATGAAGTCCAAGGTCCCGCGCTGCACTTCGCCGGTGACGCCATCCGGGTTCTTCAGGTAAAGAATCGGACTCTCACCGCTGCGGAACACCGTCCCCTGATAGACCGCCGGCAGAAAGCCCGCACCATAAGCAGGCGGGCCGGATTTTGTGGATCCATCCGACATCACCACAAACGCCGGCAGGTTCTGGTTCTCGGTCCCCAGGCCATAGGTCACCCAGGAACCCAGGCTTGGCCTGCCTGGCAACTGAAAGCCCGTACTGCGCAGATAGATGGCCGGCGCGTGATCAAACTGATCGGAGTAGCAGCCGCGCACCACGGCAATATCATCCATCATGGTCCGGACGTGCGGGAACAGGTCCGATACCGGAGTGCCGCAGGTCCCACCGGGGCGAAACTCCCACGGGCTGCCGCGCAGAATCGCCTTCGAAGGATCGTGAATAAAACTCGTCTTGATGGTCTTGGCCAGTTCCGCCGACAAATTCTTGCCGTTATATTTGGTTAGCTGCGGCTTCGGGTCGAAGGTATCCACATGGCTCACGCCGCCGTGCATGAAGAGGAAGATCACGCTCTTTGCCTTGGCCGGAAGGGGAGCCACTTTGGACGCCAACGGATTCACGGATTCCGCACCCTGCAGCATGCCCGCCAAGGCCGCTAGCCCAAAGCCATTCGAAGTCCGCGCGAGCAATTCACGTCTTGTCATTTGTCAATCCTCAATGCCGGCCCTCAATCCACGTACAGGAATTCGTTGGTGTTCATCAGGCCGCGCACCAGTTGGGCCATGGCCGCTTCCCGCGAGCCCAGCAAACCCTGCTGCTTCGCCAGGAACCGGTCTGCCGCGGACATTTCTTCAGGCGATGGCGGCCGCCCATAAACGCGCTCCCACGCGGCAGCGGAATCCTTCACCAGCACGCCCAGAGCCTTGGCCCGATCCATGGTGAACCCACTATTGAGCAGCGCCAGGGATTGCGGGGCGGTGGTGCTCTCATTCCGCCGCGAACACGTCAGCACGCCGTCCGGCCCATCGAAGGCCTGCGCCATCGGCTGTTGAAACGTCCGCCGCGCAATCAGGTAAATCGACCGCCGCTTATGCTCCGCCGCATCCGCCGTCACCATCCACGCACTGGTTGGATTGCCGATCATCCCAAACATCTCTTCCTTCGACAGCAGCGGAACCACGGGAACGCCACCCATCTTTAGATTCAATTCGCCGGTCACCAATAGCGACGCGTCGCGGATCTCCTCGGCCTCCAACCGCCGCCGGCTCATGTGCGAAAGCAGCTCGTTCGCCGGGTCCTTGGCCTGGGCGGCATCGCTGGGATTGGCGCTCCGCTGGTAAGCCGCTGAGGTCATCATCAGCTTATGCATCGCCTTCATGGACCAGCCCTTCGCCGCGAACTCCGTGGCCAGCCAGTCCAGCAATTCCGGGTGCGTGGGGTTGCCGCCCCGAATCCCAAAATCGCTTGGCGACTTCGCCAGGCCCGCTCCAAAGTGGAACTGCCAGATGCGGTTCACCATCACGCGCCCAAACAAGGGGTTCTCCGCGCGAGCCATCCATTCGGCCAGTGCCTTGCGTCTCAATGTTGACGCTGCGTGCGGCGGAGGTTCCGGTATATCGCCGCCCCCCAACGCGGCGGGGAAGCCGGGCCGGACTTCTTCGCCAAACGCTTCGGGATTTCCGCGAATGGCCACGAACGTCTTGGGAGACTCCCGGCCCACATCCGTGATTCCATCCGAGATCGGTGGCGGCCCGTAGCCCGTGAACGTTTGCAGCAGCCGCTTTGAGATCGCCGCCATCCGCTCCTGGTCGGCCTGGCTCAGGATGGCGTCAATCTCGGTCTGGGCTATTTTCACCACGTTCGGATTCTCGGAAACCAGCCGCAATTGATCGGGCGTGCGCTTCTCTTCGGGTGCGCGGAAGGCGGCCTGCAACTCCGGGGAGAGGGCCGCCAGCTTCTTCTCTTTCAACTGCCCCTGATATTTGTGATTGATATTCGCGATCTCGGTGCTGATCTGCCACAGCTTGAACGTCCGCGAATTCTCAGCGACGCCGTAGAAGCGCGCGGGATTGTAATCCAGGAAAACCTGGCCGGACACCGCAGGTTGAAAAATGGCCTGCATCCGGTAGAAATCCCTCTGCGGAATCGGATCGAACTTGTGATCGTGGCAGCGCGCGCAGCCCACCGTCATGCCCAGGAAAACCGCGGCCGTGGTGTCCACCATGTCGGTCCGCTTCTCCACCAGGTTCACATCCTCCACCTTGAAGAGCATGTCGCGGTTCGTGCCCACGCGGTAAAAGCCGGTGCCGGTGCGCGCCTCCGGATCCCCCGGATACAGTTCATCGCCTGCGATCTGTTCCTTGGCGAAGCGGTCGTACGGCTTGTCGTCGTTGAACGATTTCACCACGTAATCGCGATAGCGCCAGGCCAGCAGCAGATATGGATCCTGTTCGAAGCCGGCTGTGTCACCGTAGCGCGCCAGATCCAGCCAGTGGCGCCCCCACTTCTCTCCGTAGCGGGGCGAGGCCAGCAACGCATCGATCACGCGTTCCCAGGCGGCTGGGGCCTTGTCGCTCAGGAATTGATCGATCTGTTCTTTCGTGGGAGGCAAGCCGAGCAGGTCGTAGGAAGCGCGCCGGATCAACGTCAGCCGGTCTGCTTCCGGAGCCGGTGCCAGACCCGCGGAGCGCAGCTTTTGATCAACAAAGGCATCAATTGGGTTCGCCGCCGGATTCGCCGCGTTGGCCGGTACCGTGGGACGCACAGGCTTTTCGAACGCCCACCATTTCCCGCTAGACCACGGCGCGCCGCCATCGATCCAATCTTTGATGGCCTGCACTTCCTCCACGGTCAGCGCGGGGCCCGGAGGCATCTTGAGGGCACCCAGGTGCGCCACGGCCTGGTAGAGCAGGCTATCCTTCGCCTTGCCGGGGATCACCGAGGCCCCGCGCTGGCCGCCCTTCAGCAGATTTTCGCGCTAGTTGATCTTCAGCCCCGACATCCCGCTGGATTCGCCATGGCAGGCGGCGCACTTTTGTTGCAGCAAAGTCACCGGCTCTACCGCCGAAAGTAATCCCGAGGAAGCGAGGAGAAGGAAAGGAAGCAGCCGCATAATGTTGCATCCTTATTCTATTCTCAAACTGATGGAAGCGGCCACTTGGCCGTTGCGCCGGGGGCAAACCGAATTGCGAAGCCCTGCGGGATCTGCCAGTGGCCCGGGATTTTGCGCAATCAGGAATATATTGGCCGTATCATCGGCTGGCGATTGAATCGTTCCTAATGGCGCAACTCTGTGGGCTGTGAATTGCTCTCGACCATGGGAATAACGAAGCGGCCATGCGGCAGCTGCAGCAATGGCTCTATAGCCAGCCAAAGCTGACGAAACCAGACCTGCCCGGTTTTCGCGGTGATCGTAACATCCGGGATGTTTTCGGGCTCACGGACCCGGATGAATATGGGCGAGCCGTGGCTGCGTGGGCGCGGTCAGCGTGGGAAGCGTACCGCGATCTTCACCCCCTCGCACGGGGATGGCTGTCACGATCGGGTGGCATCTGAGTATCTGACAGAACGCGAATGAGCGGTTCCGGCTGGTGGGGGAAGGAATCACGGAGTCGGAAGCTAGGGCCTGTACATCCAGGCTGCTGGCCGCAAACTCAAGAACCGCCTGAATTTGCTCAGGAGCAACGTGAAACTGCTCCACAATCCCAGCAATGTCCGAGCCCGCTTCCAGGTTTTCGAAGATGACGGCGACCGGCATTCGGCTAAGCCGGTTCGGGACGCTTTCTACAGCCGGACACTGTGACCAATCGAGAATCCCATGACCACCGATACACGCTGATCTGGATAAGGTTCAAACCGATTTGCAGCAAGTGCGTCTGTCGATCGCGGGAGGGGCCAAGTTGTTTCAATTGGCGGTTATGGAAAGCAGCGGAATGGTTCAGACGGAGAAGCCGGGCAAACACTAGCGCACCGGGTGGGAATGCTCCGCCGGCACTCTGGGGAAAACAAATTTGCGATAGCGGATTGGGGTCGCGGATCGATCGCCCTCTTTGAGATGGTAAGCCTGGTCGGCGGCGAGATTCTTCAATGTCACCACATCGCCGGCTGGCCAGCGAATCTGGACTTCCCTTGCCACCGAGGCCTGCGCCAAGCCTATGTGCAGTTCGAGCGGGCTGTCGCCGAAGCTGGTACCTGAGTTCACCACGCGAAATATGCTGCGTGGACCCGTTGGAGAGTCGATGTCCACGCGCACCCGCGATCCGATCGCGGACCGGTTGGAGGCGACGCCTTCGAGCTTCAGCCCCAGCCAATGATTACCGTGGCCAGGGTTCTCCAGCAACACGCTGGTGTAGGAATCGCCGGGGAATGCTCCGCCCAACACTTCGAAAATATCCTGGCCGCCATCACGATTGAAGTCGGCGAACGAGATGGCGTGCCCTTTCTGAAGCTGACCGAAGCCGCCCGATGCGGTGACGTCAAGAAAGCGGCGTCCCCGATCGTTGCGGAACATGCGATTGGGCAGCAGACTCTGATATTCGGGAGTGCCGGTGCCGAAGTAACAGTCCAGCCAGCCGTCGTTATCAAGGTCGCCAAACCCTGCGCCCATGGCTAAAATGACGCGGTCCAGTCCAACTTTCCTGGTGACGTCAGTGAAGGTTCCGTCTCCGTTGTTGCGATAGAGGCGCGAGGTCTCGGCTTTGTTGGGAAGACCGAGGTGGAAGGCCGCGATGTCGCCCAGTGTATCGGTGTAATAGCCGGTGACCAGAAGGTCCAGCCAGCCGTCGTTGTCGTAGTCAAAAAACCAGGTGGCGAAGCTGTGGATGGGTTCGCGAACTCCCGCGGCCTCGGTCACGTCGGTGAACTTCCAACGCCGCTCTTGGTCCGGGCCATCATTGCGGAACAATCGATTTGCCGCGCCTTTACGGGAGATGTAGAGATCCGGACGGCCGTCGTTGTTGAAGTCGCCCCAGGCCACGCCTTTCACGAAGCCCATGTCGGCGAGACCGGTCTGCGCGGCGATGTCGGTGAAGGTGCCGTCGCGATTGTTGCGATAAAGAGCCGAGGGATGCGGATCGGTCCGGCTGGATTCGTGGCCGATGAAAAGGTCCAGCCAGCCGTCGCCGTCGAAGTCGGCCCATGCCGCGGTCTGGGTAGGATGGAAGGCCAGCAGGCCAGCCTGTTCGGTGACATCCGAAAAAGTAACCTGTCCCTTAGCATTGGGGCCATTGTTGCGCAGAAGCGAGACAGGATACCGCCCGTGCGTGCCCCACCATCCGCCGCGCAGGACGAGGAGATCGGGATGGCCATCGTTGTTGAAGTCGGCATGGATTACGTTGAGCCCGCCGGTGATGCCGTCAAGGCCGGCTGCGTGAGTTTGATCGCTGAAGGTGCCGTTGCCGTTGTTGTGGAGGTAGCGCAGTTGGTCGCGCGGACCGGAAGAGGAGACAACCAGATCGAAGAGGCCGTCGCCATCGAAGTCCTCGGCGACGCTGCCGCCGGCGTGAGTGGTTACACCGGCGCCGGCCGCGGGGGCGACGTCGGTGAAGCGCTTGATGTCGTATTCGGCCGGCAGGATGGATGACGGAATCAGCCACCGCGGCGGCACAGCGGCGGGGTGGCGGCCGAGCGTCATGTAAGCGATATTGAGCAGCCAGCGGGAGGAAAGATCGGCGGGATTCTGTTCGAGCAAGGCAGTATACTCGCGAACCGCGCCCTCCGCGCCGCGGCGATCGGTGTGGATGCCGGAGCCCTGAATCGGATAAACGCAAGACTGGGCGTTGTAGTTCTCCAGGCAGTTTTGTTGTTCGCCCAGGCGCAAGTAGGAGATGGCGAGAAGTTCGCCCAGGTCGCGCGCGAAATCGTGCGGCAGGATCAGGCTGCGCTCTTTGGCGAAGGCACGCAGACGTTCGAGTTCCTCTACGGCCGCGGCGCTGTCGCCAGCGGTTAGCAGATGCTCGGCGAGATCGTAGCGGGCGCGCACTTCGGTGGGGATATCGAGCTTACCGAGGAGCATGCGGCGGTAGTAGCCCGCGCGTTCAGCGGCCTTGTTGGGGTCGGTCTTGAAATCCTGATCGCGATAGGTGGCGTCGAGCAATGCCGCCATCTTACGAGTGCTTTCCGAGCGCATATCGTTGGAATCGCCGACCATTATCAGGCAGGCGCACAGGAGGAGAAAATAGAGGCGCAGCTTCAACGGCGACCTTCGAGACCGGCACGGACAGATTGGCTGGAAGGGCTGGCCTTGAGAGCGTTCTCGAAAGCACCGTGGCTCACCTCATGCAAGTTTAATCGTGAGGGTTGCAACTGAAAGTCCTTATGCCAGAGAAGAGGATTTCTATTCGTGCCGCTGACTATTGCACGCCATTGCACGTGCCGCGACTGGGCGCTTCATTCCCCAAGATACCGCACTTTCCCTGGGGCCGTTACTTCGAGAGTGTCCTGTTACCCCGCGATTCCAAGTGTTGTGCGACCCGCAGAACAGAGAGGCATAAACTCACCTCATCGCGCCTTATAAACTTTGCCGCCCTTCATCACAAACACCACCCGCCGCAGTGCCGTAATATCCTTCAACGGATCCCCATCCACCGCAATCAGATCGGCCTGCATGCCCGGCGCGATCGTCCCAATCTGATCGCCCATGCCCAACGATTCCGCCGACAGCGACGTGACCGAAGTAATGGCAGCCTTCGGATCCTGGCCGCCCTTCTGCACCCGGTAGATCAACTCCTCCACATTGTGCCCATGCGCGCCGGCCACTGCATCCGTGCCATACACAATCTTCAAACCCGGAGTCGCCAACGCCTCTTTGAATACCTTCAGCGCAATCGGAATGGAGCGCGACATGGCCGCCATGCCTTCTTCGGTGTAATTGCCGATCCCCAGATACTCCGCCTTATGCGCCAGATAGTTCTGCGCCACCAGCCCGATATT